>CAIXHJ010000287.1 GCA_903919165.1 uncultured Holophagaceae bacterium | reverse complement strand
CGCCTCCGTGGCGCCGCCGTAGGCCCACATGCGGCCAAGCACCTCTTCCTCCGGCATGTCCCCAGGGAGATCCAGCACCCGGCGGCCCGTGGCTGGATCCGGCACCCACTCGGCGTCGAAGGCGAAGATCTGCTGGTGCGGCGGTCTGAGCATCCGTCTACTCCTTCGAGCCTCATTGTAGGCAGGTGACGGACGTCTCCACCCTGCGGCGTTAAGCTGTGGACCTTGGAGGCATCCCCATGAACATTCAGAACATCGGAGTCATCGGCGCGGGCCAGATGGGGAATGGCATCGCCCATGTCTTCGCCCAGGCGGGCTTCCCGGTCCTCCTGCAGGACCTCACTGAGGCCTTCGCGCGCATGGGCCTCGCCACTATTGAGAAGAACCTGCAGCGGGGCGTGGACAAGGGCAAGCTGTCGGCCGAAGACAAGGCGGCCGTCCTGGGCCGTGTGCAGCTGACGACCCGGCTGGAGGACCTGTCGGCCTGCGACATCGTGATCGAGGCCGCCACCGAAAAATGGGAAGTCAAGAAGCAGCTCTTCGAGACCCTCGACTCGGTGTGCAAACCGGGCGCCATCCTGGCCTCCAATACCAGCAGCATCTCCATCACCAAGCTGGCCGCGGTCACCCAGCGCCCGGGCTCCTTCATCGGCATGCACTTCATGAACCCCGTGCCGGTCATGCAGCTCATCGAAGTCATCCGCGGCCTGGCCACCGACGACGCCACCTTTGACGCGGTGATGGCGCTCGCGGCGAAGCTGGGCAAGACGCCCATCCCCTGCAACGACTTCCCGGGCTTCGTGAGCAACCGCGTTCTGCTGCCCATGATCAACGAGGCCATCTACGCGCTCTACGAAGGGGTGGCCACGGCCGAAAGCATCGACGGCATCATGAAGCTCGGCATGAACCATCCCATGGGGCCGTTGACCCTGGCGGACTTCATCGGCCTGGACACCTGCCTCTTCATCCTCAACGTGCTTCACGAGGGCCTGGGCGACCCCAAGTACCGCCCCTGCCCCCTGCTCATCAAGTACGTGGATGCCGGCTGGCTGGGCAGGAAGAGTGGCCGTGGATTCTACGTTTACAGCAAGGCTTGATCCAGCCCGATAGACTGGGACCTGCAACCTTTTCCAAGGAGACCCCCATGGCCACGGCAACAGTCCGCGAAATCCTTTCCTGGTACGCCTCCGAAACCCCGGGCGTGAAGGCCAACCTGGCCCGGATCATGAACACGGGCCGCCTGGCGGGCACGGGCAAGTTCGTCATCCTGCCCGTGGACCAGGGCTTCGAGCACGGCCCCGCCCGCAGCTTCGCGCCCAACCCCGCCGGCTACGATCCCCGCTACCACGTGGAACTGGCCATCGAGGCGGGCTGCAACGCCTACGCCGCGCCCCTGGGCTTCATCGAGCACGTGGCCTCGGACTATGCGGGCGACATCCCCCTCATCCTCAAGCTCAACAACAGCGACTGCCTGACCAAGGGCATCGAGCCCTGCAGCGCCGTCACCGGCAGCGTCGAGGACGCCCTTCGCCTGGGCTGCGCGGCCATCGGCTACACCATCTATCCCGGCAGTGGCGCCCGCAACGAGCAGTACGAGGCCCTCCGCGAGCTGATCCTCGAGGCCAAGGCCGTGGGCCTGCCCAGTGTCGTGTGGTCCTACCCCCGGGGCGCTGGCCTCAGCAAGGACGGCGAGACCGCCGTGGACGTCGCGGGCTACGCCGCCCAGATCGCCGCCCAACTGGGCGCCCACGTCATCAAAGTGAAGCCGCCCAAGAAGCACCTCGAGGTGAAGGAAGCCGCGGCGACCTTCGAGAAGACGGGCATCCCCATCGATTCGCTTGCCGATCGGGTGAAGGAAGTGGTGCGCAGCGCCTTCAATGGCCGCCGCATCGTGATCTTCAGCGGCGGCGAGGCCAAGGGCACTGATGAAGTGCTGAAGGAAGTGGCCGAGATCGCCGCGGGTGGGGCCTTTGGTTCCATCATGGGCCGCAACGCCTTCCAGCGACCAAAGAAGGAAGCCATCGAGTTGCTGCATGCGGTGATGGATATTTACAAGAAGGCGAAGTAGGCGCCAGACGCCGCGCGTTTGGAGAAATGAGAAGCGGCGCGAAGGCGCCGCTTCTCATTTCGACGGATGCTCCAGGAACGTCAGCCCCGGGCACTTCTCGGCCGTGGTCCGCCGCTGCCAGTCGTTCTCGAAGAGGATGGCGGGGTTGCCCTCGGTGTCTTCGACCAGTTCGCCCCAGAACTTGCTGGGCTCGGGCCAGCCGCCCTGGATCCAGCGGGCCATCTGGAAGCCTCTGGGCTCCAGCAGCACGGGGCAGGCGTACTCGTCCTTGAGGCGGTGCTGGAGCACCTCGAACTGCAGGCGGCCGATGGCGCCGAGGATGGGCAGGGGCGCTCCGCCCTTGGGCCAGAAGACCTGCACCACGCCTTCTTCGGCGATCTGGCTGAGGCCTTTCAGAAAGCCCTTGCGGGCGCCGGGATCCGCCAGGCGCACGGAGGCGAACTGCTCGGGCGCGAAGCGGGGTACGGCGTGGAATTCCACGGGGCCCGAGGCGCTCAGCACGTCGCCGATGCGGAAGAGACCCGGGTTGATGAGGCCCAGGATGTCGCCGGGATAGGCCTCGTCCACGATCTGCCGCTCGCGGCCGAAGAACATGTGGGGGTAGTTCAGCTTGATGGATTTCTTCTCGCGCACGTGCAGGGCGTCCATGCCCCGCTCGAAGCGGCCGGACACGATGCGGGCGAAGGCCACCCGGTCGCGATGGGCCTTGTTCATGTTGGCCTGCACCTTGAAGACGAAGGCCGTGAAGGGCTGTTCCGGCTCGATCTCGCCGCCGTCCATGAGGGGCCGCGCGCCCGGCGCCGGGGCCAGTTCCAGGAACTCCTCCAGGAACTCGGCCACGCCGAAGTTGTTGATGGCCGAGCCGAAGAACAGGGGCGACTGCTCCCCTCGCAGGAAGGCCTCGCGGTCGAAGGCCGGCAGCACGTGGTTCATGAGGTCCACGTCGTCCTTGAGTTGCTGCAGCTCGGCAGAAGTCAACAGGGCCGCGATCTCCGGATCGTCCAGGCCGCCCTGCCCCGCCACCCGGGCCTTTCGGCCCGCCTTGGCCCGCTCGAACACCTGGATCTGGCCCGTGGCCCGCACGTAGACGCCCTTGAAGTCAGTGCCGGACCCGATGGGCCAGGTCATGGGCACCGCGTGGAGGCCGAAGAGCTCCTCCACCTCGTCGATGAGCTCCACGGGCTCGCGGCCCGGTCGGTCCAGCTTGTTCACGAAGGTGAAGATGGGCAGCCTGCGCTCGCGGGCCACCCGGAAGAGCTTCTTGGTCTGCTCTTCCACGCCCTTGGCGCAGTCCAGCAGCATCACCACGCTGTCGGCCGCCGTGAGGGCCCGGTAGGTGTCCTCGCTGAAGTCCTGGTGGCCCGGCGTGTCGAGCAGGTTGATGGCCCGGCCCTGGTACTCGAACTGCATGGCTGCCGACGTGACGCTGATGCCGCGCTCCTGCTCGATGCTCATCCAGTCCGAATGGGCCGCGGCGCCGCCTTCCCGGGCCTTCACGCTGCCCGCCCGGTCGATGGCGCCGCCGTAGAGCAGCAGCTTCTCCGTCAGCGTGGTCTTGCCCGCATCGGGATGGCTGATGATGGCGAAGGTTCGCCGCCGCTGGATTTCTTCGATCAGGTCCATGATTTCCCAGACATGACAAAGCGCGGCGGGAGGCCGCGCTGCTCCATTGTCCCGGGACTGGGCCGGAGACTCAACCCCGCGTGGCCATTCTGCGCTGGACTTCGGCCTCGTCCACGTCCTCGATGTGGGTGGCGATCCACCAATTGTTGCCCCAGGGATCCTGCACACCCGCGTTGCGGTCTCCGTAGAACTGGTCGGAGGGTTCCAGCACGGACACGCCCCCGGCCGCCAAAGCTGCCTTGTAGGTGGCGTCCGTGTCAGGCACGTAAAGGTAGAAACCGGCTGGCATGGGCTTCCAGGGCTCCCTGGCCTGAGCCACCATCACCATGGAATCGCCGATGCGCACTTCGGCATTGGCGATGGCTCCATCCGGCCGGACCGCCCGGCTGAGCACCTCCGCCTGGAAGGCGTTTTGGAGGAAGCCGAGGAGACCTTCACCATCGGCCACGACCAGATAGGGCGTGACCCGGTGATAACCAGCGGGAACGGGTGATACGGCCATGCTCCACCTCCATTCTGTTGCCATGTTCCAAAGGGCACGGTCACATGTTGATGCCAAGGAGGCGGCTTGAAGCGCTCCTGGAAGCCTGGGGTTCCACCGTACCACGAAAGGAACAGGCCCCTCGGTTGAGGGGCCTGGCTGTTGGTTCCTCGTCGGATTCGGTCGACTATTTCATTTCCACGAGGGGAATGCGCATGCCGTAGAAGGAACGCCATACGAAGACCGTGGAGATCAGGAAGAAGACCAGGGCAGCGGTGTGAGCAGTGGCCGGCGTGAGCTCGATGGCCAACTCGACCGCCAGCAGGCCGAAGAGGGTCGTGAACTTGATCACCGGGTTCATGGCTACGGAGGAGGTGTCCTTGAAGGGGTCACCCACGGTGTCACCCACGACAGTGGCGTCGTGGAGGGGGGTGCCCTTGGCCTTCAGTTCAGTCTCGACGAGCTTCTTGGCATTGTCCCAGGCCCCGCCGGCGTTGGCCATGAAGATGGCCTGGTAGAGGCCGAAGACGGCGATGGAGATCAGGTAGCCGATGAAGAAGTAGTGGTTCAGGCAGGCGAAGGCCAGTGTGGAGAAGAACACCGCCAGGAAGATGTTGAACATGCCCTTCTGGGCGTACTGGGTGCAGATCTCCACGACCTTCTTGGAGTCCTCCACCGAAGCCTTCTCAGCACCGGCGTCCAGGTTGATGTTCTGCTTGATGAACTCGACCGCCCGGTAGGCGCCAGTGGCGACCGCCTGGCAGGCCGCTCCGGAGAACCAGAAGATGATGGCTCCGCCGGTGATGATGCCGAGCAGGAACAAGGGATTGAGCAGAGAGAGGCCTTCTTGAACCGCCATCTGACCCGAAATGATAGGCAGGACCGAACCGTACTTGGCCGAGAGCAGCTGGATGATCGAGAAGATCAGTGTGGTGGCGCCGACGACCGCCGTGCCGATGAGCACGGGCTTGGCAGTGGCCTTGAAGG
>CAIXHJ010000286.1 GCA_903919165.1 uncultured Holophagaceae bacterium | reverse complement strand
GTGTCGGACCTGCGCCAGCGGCTATCTTCCGCAGGAGCTGCAAACCCTCAGATAAAACTCGCCTTCGAGGATGACGAGGCGCAGCCCATCGTCCGGATCCAGGTGCCATCGCAGCCACTGGACCATGTGCGGCGAATGGTGGTTCAGGGCAGTGACCGGACGCGGGCCCGGGCAGTGTTGCGGGAGATGGAAATCCTTCCAGGGGCCCCAGTGGATCCCAGGAAACTGGATGAAGGCCAGATGCATCTCGGGAGCCTGGGTGCCTTCCAGCGGGTGGACCTGCTCACCGTGAAGGAGCTTCCCGGACAGGCCGCAGAACCCTGGCAGCGGGGCGACTTGGCCCTGCGCCTTCAGGAACGGAGTCCCTGGGTATTCACGGAAGGTTTCGGCTATGACAACACTCAGGGCTATCACTTCGATCTGAACGCCCAGCAGTTGGACGTGGGCGGGATGGGGCGCGTGCTGGACTACGGCATCCGGGCCGGAGACCAGTCTCTCAACAGTCCCTTCCTGCGCCGGGCCTTCCCCACGGGGGATATCAGCCGTTCCCTGGATAGTTACAGCATCGGCTACACCGACCCCTGGTTCCTGCCGGTCGCCCTGGATTCGTGGCTCGCGCCACGCACCCGCTTTCACATGGAAGGCGCCTACATCGAAGAGGCGCAGGCGGCCTTCTTCGCACGGCGGCGGCGCTTCATCCCGAGCCTCGAATGGAAGATCGGCCCAGTAGAGATGGTGCAATTCGGCTACCGCTTTGAGCGTGTGGAGGTGGCCGCCAATCCAAGCAGCAGCAACATCTATAACAACGTGAGCGACCTCTACCTCGTCGCCCGCACGCCACCCCGCAGCATCATTTCCGCCCCCTACTTGCAGGTGGTGGTGGACAGGCGTGATCGGCCCTACGACCCCACCCAGGGCAGCTACTTCATGGGGCGGCTGGAGCTGGCCAACCAAGTGTTCGGAACCTCCACCAACAGCAGCTTCGTCAAGCTGGACCTGCGGAAGCAATGGAACTGGCCCATGGGATTCCATGCGGAGAACGGCGTGGTGATGGCCAGTCTCCGGCTTGGACTGGCGCGCCCGACGGCCCATTCCGCCGAGGACCTGCCCCTCTCCGAACGTTTCTTCGGCGGCGGGGCCTTCACCGTTCGAGGGGTGGAACCGGACATGCTGGGACCGCTTGGTGTCGTGACCTCGACAAACAGCCAGACACAAGCCACGACCTCCCAGACCATTCCTCTCGGGGGCCAGGCCCTGGCCGTGATCAACCTTGAATACCGGTTTCCGTTGTTCGGATGGCAGAGCGTCTGGGGCGAGGTCTTTGTTGATTCCGGCCAGATCTACCGCAGCCTGAGTGCCGTAAGAGACCCTACGACCAATACCCCGCCCTTTCCACCCTTCCGCATCACGCCCGGAGTGGGGCTCATCTTCAAGCTGGGATTCCCCCTCAAGGTCGAATACGCCGGCGACTGGAAGCGCATCATGGGCCAGCCCCGGACTTCGGACGAGCAGTACACCCAGCTGAAGAGCCTGCTCATTTCGGCTGGATTCCAGTTTTGAATGGCCGCAGAAGCGGCCTTTGGCTGGTTGGCGCGGGCGGTCTAGACCATCCGACTAGAGCGAAGCGGAAGGAGGATAGGACGGAATCCGCGAAGCGGATTGCCGCCCGGAGGGCGAGGGGCGGAGCCCCGAGTCACCATCCGACCGAAGCGAAGCGGAAGGAGGATAGGACCGCATCGCCGAAGGCGATGGCGACCCCGAAGGGGTGAGGACCGGAGGTCCGAATCAGCCTGCCCGCCGGACTTTCTCGGCGGCCCGAGACTGCCCGGTTCGGGGGTATGAAAAAAGGCCGCGTTGCGGCCTTTCGATGGTTGGCGCGGGCGGTCTCGAACCGCCGACCCCTACCGTGTCAAGGTAGTGCTCTACCGCTGAGCTACGCGCCAATGCGAGGCTCCATTCTAGCGGAAGAGGGGCACCTGTCGAGTCTCCGGGGTTGGGCAGGGGCCGGTCAGGAATTCCAGAGCCAGAGCAGAAGGGCGGCCAGGGTGCCGAATACCAGGATCAGCCAGTCTCCGGCGAAGGGATGCTCCACCGCGAACCAGCGGATCGGGGTATGAGAATGGGAATGGGGATGAGGATGAAAATGAAGATGGGTGGCCATGGCAACCTCCCTTCCTTGGGACCGCCGTCTGCCCCAAAGATGGGTCGATGGACGGACCGGCGCCCGGAAAAGATGGGGTCAAGGGACGGAAACTGGCCAGAAAAGCCAGGCGAACAGGGCTCCCGCCAGGATGAGAACCCAGTCAAGCATCATGGAATGCCCAGGATCATGGCGGCGGAGCAGATGGGCCATCATGGCAGCCTCCTATCGGGGAGCCACGTTCTGCTCACAAAATGGGGCGTCCGGGATGGTCTGCCGTGAATTTATTGGAAATTCTTGGGGGCTATTCCACGGTCACGGATTTCGCCAGGTTCCTCGGCTGGTCCACGTCGCAACCCCTCAATACCGCGATGTGATAGGCCAGCAGCTGCAGGGGGACGGCGTAGACGATGGGGGTGAGCCAGGGGTGGACCGAGGGCAGTTCCAGCACATCTTCGGCGATGCCGGAAAGGCCCGTGTCGCCTTCGGTGACCAGGGCCAGGATGCGCCCGTCGCGGGCGGCGGCCTCCTGGAGGTTGCTGAGGGTCTTGTCCCGGTGGGCATCCCTGGGCATGAGGGCCACCACCGGCAGCGTCTTGTCGATGAGGGCGATGGGGCCGTGCTTCATCTCGCCCGCCGGGTAGCCCTCGGCGTGAATGTAGGAGATCTCCTTCAACTTCAGGGCCCCTTCCAGGGCGATGGGGTAGCAGGGGCCGCGGCCCAGATAGAGGAAATCGGTGGCGCCTTGCCAACGTTGCGCCCACTGGATGATCTTCGGTTCCAGGGAGTTCAGCCGTTCCAGATGCGCGGGGAGTTCCCGCAGGCCCTGCAGCAGCTCTACCTTGAGCAGGGGATCCACGGTGCCCTTGGCCTCGCCCAGCTTGAGGGCCAGGAGGGTGAGCACGGCGAGTTGGGTGGTGAAGGCCTTGGTGGAGGCCACACCGATCTCGGGTCCCGCGTGAGTGAGGATCGTGGCCTCGCACTGGCGGGTGGCGGTGGATCCCATGACATTGCAGATGGCCAGTGTGCGGGCGCCGCGGGCGGCGGCCTCCTTCAGGGCGGCCAAGGTGTCGGCGGTCTCGCCGCTCTGCGTGATTCCGATGATCAGCGTGCCCGGCTGGATCACGGGCTCGCGGTAGCGGTACTCGCTGGCGTAGTCCACCTCCACGGCCACGCGACTCAGCTGCTCGATGAGGAACTTGCCCACGAGCCCGGCATGCCAACTGGTGCCGCAGGCCACGATGTGGATGCGGGCCAGGTCCGCGAGGTACTGGTCCGTGAAGGGCAGGTCGAGCGGGATGGATTCGGCATCCAGCGGGAGCCGATTGAGCAGCGTATTGGATAGCGCCTGGGGCTGCTCGAAGATTTCCTTCTGCATGAAGTGTTTGTAGCCGCCCTTTTCCGCCGCCACGGGGTCATAGGGGATGGTGAGGACGGGGCGCTCGACTTCACTGCCGTCCAGGCGATAGATCCGCGCGCCATCCCGGGTCAGCTCCACGAGATCGCCGTCCTCTAAAAAAACCACGCGGCGGGTATGGGGCAGGAGGGGCACCACGTCTGATGCGAGAAAGGTTTCGCCATCGCCGAGTCCCAATACCAGGGGCGGACCGCTACGGGCGGCCAGGATGCGATCAGGATCCGTGGCATGCAGGCAGGCCAGGGCGTAGATCCCGTCCATGCGGCCCACAGCCTCCCGGAAGGCCTCGGAGAAGGAACGGCCCTGCTTCATCAGGTAGGACACCATCACCGGGAAGCATTCGGTATCGGTTTCGGAACGGAAGGTTTCCCCGGCCGCCTTCAGCTCCGCTCGCAGCTCCAGGAAGTTCTCGAAGATGCCGTTGTGTACCGCCACCACCTGGCCGTCCGCGCTGCGGTGGGGGTGGGCGTTCTCCTCCGTGGGGCGGCCGTGGGTGGCCCAGCGCGTATGGCCGATGCCGAGGGGCGTCGGGTCCGAGAGGTCCACTCGGGCCGCGAGGTTGGCCAGCTTGCCCGAGGCGCGGATGATCTTGAATGCACCGGAACCCGAGGCGAGGGCCACACCCGCGCTGTCATAGCCACGGTATTCCAGGCTCCGCAGACCATTCACCAGGATGCCCGCGGCACCCTGCTGCCCGATGTATCCGACAATTCCGCACATGGGTGGCTCCCGATCACAGATCCCAACTTAACGCGGAGAAGCGGCAGATCCAATGTGGTGCATCCCACACGCCCTGAGGTGAAGCACTGGACACACCCTGTGGTGAATTGGCCACTTGGCTCAGGAGCCTGTCCATGGGTCACCCTTCGATGTGCTTTTCCAGGAGCTTGCCCTGGAGGCGCAACATGGCCTTGGTATGCAATTGGGATACCCGGGACTCGGTGATGTTCAGGAGCGTGCCGATCTCCCTCATGGTCAACTCATCGAAGTAATAGAGCTGGACCACGAACTTTTCCTTCTTGGGCAGGACCTCCATGGCGTCCCGGAGGATCTCCTTGACCTCCGAGGCATGGAAGGTCTGGCTGGGATCCTCCGCATCCGGGTCAGGGACGAAGCTGATGAGGCTTGTGCCCTCGCCGTCCTCACCCACCTCCACGAAGGTCCCCAGGGTGACGCCTTTCAGGTCGTCGAGGTTCTTGTGCAGTTCCTCAAGGGGAATGCCCAGATGGAGAGCCACCTCCTCGTCCGCGGCTGCCCGTCCCGTCTGCTGTCCGAGCAGGTGGTAGGCGCCTTCGATGTCCTTTTTCTTCCGGCGCAGGCTACGGGGCACCCAGTCCAGGTCCCTCAGATTGTCGAGGATGGCGCCCTTGACCCTCAGCTCCGCGTAGGTCTTGAACTTGATGTTGCGGGCCGGCTCGAATTTCTCGATGGCATCCATGAGGCCGAGGATGCCGCTGTTGATGAGGTCATCCAGTTCCACATGCGAAGGCAGGTGCGAGGCGATGCGGTAGGCCACGAATTTCACCAGTGGCACATAGTCCTTGATGATTTGCTCGCGGTTGTCGCGGTCAAAGGGTTCCGGCGGTTCCGTGGATTCGAGTTCGGCAGACTTGTCCGGAGTCGGGGGCATGCAGGATCCTAAATGGAATCGTCGGAGGCCAACTGTCGCCAGAATGACGCAAAACCATCGGGCTGCAAGGACCCCTGTCCCAGCAACTGGCGGGCGAGGGCATGGAAGGCCTGGGTGGCCGGGCTCTCGGGGAAGAGATCCACCACGCATCTCTGCAGCCGCACGGCTTGGAGAATGTGAGGATCACTGGGGATCATGCCCAGCACCCTGAGCTGCTTGCCAAGGAATCGCTCGGTCACGGCCTGCAACTGGTCCACCGTCTCCTGGGCCTCCCCCGCACTTTGGCCATTGTTCACCAGCAGCCACAGGGGCTTGGTGGCCTCGCGCAGATGCAGGACCTTCACCATGGCGTAGGCATCCACCAGGCTCGTGGGTTCGGGAGTGGCGACCAGGACGACCTCCTGGGCCGCCATCAGGAGCTTCAGGACCGAATCATGGATGCCAGCGGCGGTGTCGATCAGCAACCAATCGGCGGTTTCCGCGACCCTCTGCAGCCCCTGGACCAGTCGCAGCTCGCTCATGGTGTCGAGACGGGTCAGTTCCTGGATGCCGCTGCTGGCGGGAATGATGCGGATGCCCATGGGGCCATCGAGCAGGATCTCCTCGATCACCTTCTCGCCCCGGAGGACGTGCTCCAGGGTGTACTTCGGCGACAGGCCCAGGAGGATGTCGAGATTCGCCAGACCGAAATCCGCATCCATGACCACCACGCGCTGACCCTGTTGGGCCAGCGCGAGGGCCAGTCCAGCCACAACGTTCGTCTTGCCGACTCCCCCCTTGCCGGAGGTGATGGCCACCACGCGGGAGGCGAACAGGGCCGCCTCGGGAGGTTGCCCCTGGGCGGTGGAGCGGAGTCGGGATGCCTGCTCACTGCTCATTGGGCCTCCTTCACGGGGACAGGCAAGAAGAGGTTGGCCACCTGGCCCATCCATGGAAGCTGGCGGTCCAGGAAGGTCAACATATCGACACCCACCGGGAAGCGGAGCGAGGGTCGTGCCAAGCAGCCTGTCGGCTGTCAGCTAATCCCGCCTGATCTTCAACCCGTCCCACCGTTCCGGGGGGTGGAACCGGCACCGGAAGCCGGCCCAGCTCACCCGCTGGAACGTGACGTCCCCGGGCCAGGGAACCCGGTCCAGCCAAGTGCGCAGCGCCCGCTGGAGGCGGAGGCGCTGTTCGGGCTCCAGGGCCGTGTCCGCGCCCACCCAGGCCCCGGGCCGCCGGGCCTTCACCTCCAGCAGACGCAGCTCGGGACCCCGACTTACAAGCAGGTCCAGTTCCCAGCGGCCCAGTTTCTGGCGCCAGGCCACCAGGTCCCAGCCCCGGGCCCAGAGCAGCCAGACCGTCAAGCGCTCGGCGCGGAGGCCCAGCCGGCGGGCCGCCGCACCGCGCCGGGAATGGGTCACTCGTCCCGCCGCGGCAGCAGCAGGCTGCGCTGGACCCGCTCGAGGTTGCCGTGGATGCGGACGATCTTCCAGGCCAGGATCATGGCGTAGCCCAGCCAGACCCAGAGCAGGCGAGGGTCCACGGGGGTGCGTTTGAGGATGTCCGTGCCCAGGTCCAGGCGCAGGCCTTGCAGGTACCACACCACGGCCCCGAAGGCGATGATCAGGTAACCCCAGCGGAACCAGTAGGGGCGCAGGCCCTCTTTGACTTTCCAGCGCAGCAGGAGCCAGCGGTCGAAGCGGTCGGCCTTCTCCTCGGCGAAGTGCAGGGCTACTAACTGGTCCACCAGGGGCGCGTAGCGATGCACCTTCAACTCCTGGATCTCCTCATCGCCGTTGACCTTGCGCAGGAAGGCCGAACGGATCTTGCCGATGCACTCCTCCCAGGGGGCCTCCTCCCGCTGGAGGGAGAAATGCAGGCGCACCAGCCCCACCCAGAGCAGCGCCTGGGCCAGCAGCACCGCCCACAGGGACCAGCCCTGCCAGCCCTGGGTGCGAACGAGATCGAGGAAACGGGCGAGATCCATGGGGTGTCAGTCCTCAGTGTTCAGTCTGCCGCCCAGGGGCCATTACACCTTGCCCCAGGGAACTTCACCGATGGCGAGGAAGGCTTCGCCGTCCAGGCCCTGATCCTCGGCGCGCTGGAGGAGGTGCTGAAGGGCCTCCGCGGTGGCTTCGGCGTCCTGGAGGGCGCGGTGGGCGCGGGTGTTGGTGATGCCGAGGAAGTCGCAGAGCTCGGCGAGGCTGCGCCGGGGCAGCTCGGGGATGAGCTTCTTGGCCAGCAGGCGGGTGCAGATAAGCCGATGGCGCCCCCACACGCCCTCGGGCAGCCAGGCCTTGAGGAAACTGCCGTCGTAGGGGGCATGATGAGCCACCCAGACGCGGCCTTCGAGCCTGGGCGCCATCTTCAGGGCCACCTGCTCCCAGGACGGCGCGCTCGCCAACATGGGCAGGTTGATGCCCGTCAAGCGCTGGATCTCGTCGGGCAGGAACCCCTGGATGGACGCTAGGCTCGACCAGCGCTCCTCCACCACGGGGCCGGACAGCTGGACCAGGCCGACTTCGGTGATCTCCGAGGGCTGGAGGAAGCGTCCGTCCTTGCCCCAGCGGGCCTTAGGGCTGCCGCCCGTGGTCTCCAGGTCCAGCACCGCGAACCGCAACTCCCGCAAGGCGGGGGAGGCGGATTCGAGGAAAGGGGACTGGGTCATGCGCTGACCAGGGTCTTGAGCCCGTCCTTGAACAGCACGTCCACCTTCTTGCCCAGCCTCCGCTGCACGCGACCCAGACCGAAGGTCGGATGGTCCATCCAGGAGCCTTCTTCCCAGTGCTGGGCCACCTTGTAGGGCTGTGCTTTCGCGCCGCCCTGCTCCGCGGCCAGCGCCTGCTGAAACCGGTTGACCAGCGATCCGGGGCGGGGACCGCCCGACTTGGCGGCGGCGGGGATCCGGGGGGCGCGGGGCAGGGACTCGGGTTTGGCCGAACGGAATTTATGCACGGAACGGCAGTTCCCGCAGATCAGCTTGTCGGGTACGCCGTTGGTGACTGTCAGGACCTGGTGCCGCGTTTCGCCGCCGCAACGCCCGCAGGGGGCATCCACATCCTGGCCGGCATAGTAGGACTTCGTCATGTCCCCAGGTTAGCATCCGTGGTTTCGTCCAGCGCTGGGGAATGGCCTCAGCCTTGGATCCAGGCGCAGGTCCGGCTCAGGGCCGGGAGGCCGGCACCAGCGCGCCCTCGGCATCCAATCCTGCGAAGCTGTAGCCTTCCGCCCGGAGTTTCGGGATGAGAACCGGCAGCACCTTGCCGGCGCGGTCATGGATGTCGTGGAAGAGGATGATGCCGCGCTTCTCGTGAGCGATGGCCTTCAGCACCCGGTCGACCACCGAGCTGGGCACGGGATCGGCCCAGTCCAGGCTGTCGATGTTCCAGAGGACCGACCTGAGATGGTAGGACTCCAGGACTTGGAGCTGCACCGCCGTGCGGGCGCCGTAGGGGAATCGGAAGAGCTGGCTGTGCGCGCCGGGAATGGCCCGGAGCAGCTGGTCCGTCTCCCGGATCTCGAGGTCCAGCGGGACGCCGGTCTCCTTGCTGAGCTGGGCGTGGGTGTAGCTGTGGTTGCCCACCACATAACCCCCCTTGACCAAGTCCTCGGTCAGGGCCGCAAGGGCACTCAGCCTGATCTGGCCCGACGCCTCCTGGGCGCCCAGGTTCCGGCCGATTTCGAAGAACACGGCGGGCACCTGCTCCTTCTGGAGGATGGCCTTGATCTCCTCGGTGTAGACGCGATGGGGGCCATCGTCGAAGCTGAGGACGAGCACCTTCTCGGGTAGCTCCGTACCGTTGATCTCGCGACTGCCCTGGAGGCTTTCGGTGGGGCTGGGAATGGCCGCGCCTTGGAGGAGGGGATCCAGCGGGATGCGCTGCTGGAGTTCAGTGACGTAGGCCTGCCAGAGGTCCCGCTGTCCTCCGCGGGCTGGAGTTCCTGGGCCCCCGAAGACCCGCTGGTACTCCACATCCACCAGGGATTCCACCCGATCGACCTCCTTGAGATCCCGGGCCAGTCGCTGGTTCAATTGCACGCCGGCGGGGGTGGTGTCGGCGACCAGGGGCTTCTGGAGGATCCGCAGGGAATCCCGGAAGGCGAGGCGATCCAGTTCAAGGAGATCAGGATCCGCCTCCATCCAATCCAGCAACGCTCCGATCACGGGATCCCGTTGAGGGGCCGGCTGCTTGGCCAGGCCCGTCAGTGCGGCATTCAGCTGGTGCACCAGGTCCCGGCGTTCGTGGTGCAGGCGATGACCCACCGCCAGGG
>CAIXHJ010000285.1 GCA_903919165.1 uncultured Holophagaceae bacterium | reverse complement strand
CTCGAACAGGGCCCGCGCCTGGAGCGTGGGCGCAAGCTTCAACCGGGTCTCGAGCTCCGGCCAGTCGGCCGCGAACGGGTCAGGCCTTTAGCGCTCTCCAGAATTCCCCCGGGTCTGCTCGCCAAAAACCGACCACCAGTCGGATGCAGCCGGTTCGGCCGGTAGAGGCCATCTGCGGACACCCTTGGAGATCACCAGGGGGTAGCGGATGGCCAAGCTGCAGCACTGCGGGTACTGCGGCCGCTGGTTCCATCCTGATCCCCGGAATGCTGGCCGACAGCGAGCATGCAGCGCCTCGGCCTGCCAAGCGAAGCGCCACCAGAAGGCCTGCCGAGCTTGGCGGCAGCGGAACACCCATTACGACAAGGAGGACCGACTGGTCGAGGCCCTGGTGAAGGATCCAGCGCCCGCCGGGACGGACCCAGTGGACGCCATCGACTGGCAGGCCGCCATGGACTTGGTTGGACCGGAAGTCGCCGTCCTGGTGAAGGAGTGTGGCAAGGCCATCTGCCAACGGCGGTGGGGCGATCGTACGGGCAATGACCTCGAGTTGCCCTCTGCGCGGCGCGAGACGCCTTCCCCGTGCAATTCAATGTAAACAGAGATAATTACGGCTGAGTTGCCCATTTCGGCGCACGAGACGCCTTCCCTGGGTAGCTATATGAAACCAGTCGAGTTGGGAGCGAGTTGCCCCGTTGGTCCCGCGAGACGCCATGGCTTTGTGCCTGGCCGGTCCCTAGGCTGGACCCCAGTCCCCGGAGCCCTTGCCATGGAGCTGGAATTTCATCAGATCGACCTTCGGTTCGAGCCCTTGCGGCGCCGGGATCCCCTCCGGGAGCGGTCGATCGCGGCCTCGATGGCCGCCATCGGCCAGCAGACTCCGGTGGTGGTGGTGGCGCAGGCTTCCGGAAATCCCATCCTGGTGGACGGTTTCAAACGGCTCCGGGCCCTCAGGGCCCTGCGTCTCGACTTGGTCCATGCCACCTGCTGGGATCTGCCCGAACAGGAGGCCCTCCTGCTCGGGCGGTTGATGCGCACCGCCACCTCCGAAAGCCCGTTCGAACAGGGGTGGCTGCTGCGGGAGTTGCGGGATCGGTTCGGCATGACGCTGGAGGAGTTGGGGCGCCGTTTCGACCGGACCGCCAGTTGGGTGTGCCGCCGACTGGCCCTGGTGCAGGAACTGCCGGATGTGGCCCAGGAACATGTGCGTACGGGGCGGCTTTCCGCGCATACGGCCATGAAGGTGCTGATCCCGTTGGCGCGCGCCAACAAAAGGGACTGCCTCCGGTTCATGGAGGCCCTGCTCAAGGCCAAGTGCTCGACCCGGCAGGCCGAGATCCTGCACGGCGGCTGGGCCAGGGGCGATGCCCAGGTCCGGGCGCGGCTCCTGGCTAACCCGGCCCTGTTCCTTCGGGCCCGGGAGGCGGCCCAGGTCCAGGATCCGGCCGACAAGTCGGACCTCTCGCTGTTGTTTGACGATCTGGGCGCGCTGGGCGCCGCGGCCCGCAGGGCCTCCACGCGCATCCAGGAGGGCGCCATGCAGGCGCTGCAAGCGCAGGAGGCGCTGGAGGCGGCCAGGGCTTTTCGCCAGATCCGGTCCGACTGCCAGGCCCTGTTCACCCTTTCCGGACAGGAGCCGGCCGATGCTTAAGCAGGATCTGAGGACTGCCATCCTGCAGCTCAAGGAGCGCAACCAGTCGATCCGCGCCATCGCCAGGGCCCTCGACCTCGATCGGGACAGCGTCCGTGCCGTCCTGCGCGCCGGGACCAGCGAGGTGCCCGTCCTGGCCCGCAAGGAACTGGCCGAGGACTGGCACGACGAGATCCTGGCCCAGTTCAAGGCGTGCGGGGGCAACCTGCTGCGGGTCCACGAGGAGGTGGTGGAGCGGGGCGCGGCGCTTTCCTACCAGGCCCTCACCGGCTACTGCCGGCGGCACCGGATCGGGACTCGGGCCAAGGTCCCCTCCGGGGAGTACCACTTCCAGATCGGGGAAGAGATGCAGCATGACACCTCGCCGCACCAGGTGCAGCTCGGCGGCCGGGTCCGCCTGCTGCAGAGCGCCAGCCTGACCCTGTGCCATAGCCGCATGCTGTTCCAGCAGTACTACCCGACCTTCGATCGTTTCTGGTGCAAGGTGTTCCTCACCGAAGCCTTCAAGTTTTTCGGCGGGACCTGCTCGCGCTGCGTGATCGACAACACGCACGTGGTGGTCTCCCTGGGCACCGGCCGGGACATGATCCCGGCCCCCGAGATGGAGGCCTTCGCTGAGCGTTTCGGGTTCGTGTTCCGCGCCCACGAACTGGGCCACGCCAACCGCAGTGCCCACGTGGAGCGGAACTTCGACTATCAGGAGGGCAATTTCCTCGCCGGTCGTGAATTCAAGGACTGGGCGGACCTGAACCAGCGGGCTCGGACCTGGTGCGAGAAGGCCAACGGCAGCTTCAAGCGCTGCATCCATGCCAGGCCCATCGATCTGTTCGCCCAGGAGCGGACCCTGCTCCGGCCGCTGCCGATATGGGTTCCCACCGTCTATCGCCTGGAGTTCCGGACGGTGGACAGCTATGGCTATGTGAACGTGCGCTGCAACAGGTTCTCGGTCCCCGACACCATGGTCGGCCGCCGGGTGGAGATCCGGGAAAGCGCGGACCTCCTCGAGGTGTTCGAGGGGCAGGCGCTGGTGGCCACCCATGCCAATCCCCTGGATGCCCGCGACCAGAAATTCACCATCCCGGAGCATCGGCGGCCCCGGGGCGAAGGCCGGCCCAAGGCCGGACCCGGCCCGGAGGAGGTCGAGCTGCTGAAGGCGGAACCGCGTCTGGCCGCCTACGTCGCCGCGCTCAAGGAGCATCCTCCCCGGCGGGTCTCGACCTCGCTGCGGCGTCTGCTGACCATGGTCCGCGACTATCCCCGCCAGCCCCTGCTCCGTGCCGTGGACACCGCCCTGGCGTTCGGGATGTTCGACCTCGACCGCCTGGACCGGATGGTCCTGAAGAACATCGACTCCGACTACTTCGTGCTGGGCGAAGCGGTCCCGCTCCCTTTCGAAACCAAGGACCCCGGAGGCCCCAGTGAACGATGACCTCGAGCAACTGCTCACGAACCTGCATCTGCGCTGGCTGGTCGAGACCGTGGACCGGGAACTGCTCCAGGCGTCCAAGGAACAGCCGGCCTACGAGGTGTTCCTGGCCCGGCTGCTGCGCGCCCAGCACCACCACCAGCAGGAACGGGCGCTCGCCTACCGGATCCGCGAGGCGCATCTCCCCGAGACCTGGACGCTGGAGAGCTTCCCGTTCAAGCTGCAGCCCGGCGTGGACAAGCGCCGGATGCGGGGTTTCGCGGAACTGGAGTTCATCGCCAAGGGCGAGAACATCGTGTTCATCGGTCCGACCGGGGTCGGCAAGACCGGGCTCGCCTCCAGCCTCCTGCTCAAGGCCCTGCAGAACGGCTACCGCGGCCTGTTCATCCGGGCCCAGGACCTGTTCGACGAGATGCTCTCCTCGCTGGCCGACCACTCCTCCCGCAAACTGGTCAACCGCCTGGCCCGACTGGATCTCATCGTCTGCGATGAACTGGGATACCTCAACCTGCGACCCGAGCAGACCAACATCTTTTTCCGGCTCATGGAGGAGCGCTACAACCACCAGCGGCCCACGATCATTACCACCAACCTGGACTTCCCGGAATGGGCGGGACTCCTGGGCAACGCCGCCCTGGTGGAGGCCCTGCTGAGCCGCCTGCGTCACCACTGCCACACCGTCCGCATCGAGGGGCCTTCGCTGAGGGAACCCCAGGGCTGAGGAGTCCGGCCATGAAGGCCTCCTGGCACACGGAAACAATGCTGGCCGGATGGCAATCGGCCCGGGTGACCCGGGCCGACCTTGCGTTGCGACGATCGTCCGGGGCGATGCTCTGGCAGTCGAACCTCGCCCTGGAGGAACTGCCGCTGGCCTGGGCGCGGGCCGAAAATGCCCATGGGGCGGAGGTCTACATCCGCCCGGCACGGGGCCTGGACTGGCCCATGGTCTTTCTGGATGATGTGCTCCCGGAGGTTGCCATGGCTGCGGCACGCGGCCATGGCGGGCTGGCCATCCAGACCTCGCCGGCCGGCGGCTGCCACCTGTGGCTGCCCTGCGCCCGGAACCTGAACGAGGCGGCCCGCCACCGGATGCAACGATGGCTTGCCGAGGGCATGGGCGGCGACCTTGGCTCGGTCTCCGGCGAGCATCTGGGCCGCCTCGCCGGCTTCAAGAACTGGAAGCGGGGCGGGTGCTGGGTCAACGTGGTGGCCTTCCCGGAGGACCGGACCAACGCACCGCTGCCCCTGACCGTTCCGGCGGACCTGATGGAGACGGGCGGGGATACCAGGCAGCATCGGCCCCAGGACAATGCAGCCAAGGACACCAGGCCGGGAGGAGATGTCAGCCCCTCCGGGCAAGAGTGGGGCTGGGTCTGCAGGATGCTCGAAGCAGGATGGGATCCTGAGCGGGTCTACCAGGGCCTGATCCAACAGGCCAGAAGCCGCAGGGGGCCGGACGTGGAACGCTACGCCCGGAGGACGCTACAGCGGGCCATGGCCAAGGTCCAGTGCAACCATGTCTGAGCGATCAACCTCCTGGCCGCGTGCGGTGTGCTGATTGTCGCTGGCCACATCCAGGTGGCCCGGTCTGGTCCGTAGCGACAAAATCCCCACAGAGAACGGGCCACGCCCCCCCCCAGGGGGGTTGAGAGGGCGCATTCAGCGCTCGTTCAGGGTTCGAGCCTGGTCGGTTTCTCAAGAGCAGAAGTGGTCGGTTTCTGCGTAGCGGCGAAGCGGAGGCCTACGTGGCGGGCGTTTCGACCCGGAAGGTCGAGCAGCTGGTCGAGGCTATGGGAGCCAAAGGGATGTCGAGGAGCGAGGTGTCCCGGCTGGCCAAGGAACTGGATTCGGAAGTCACGG
>CAIXHJ010000284.1 GCA_903919165.1 uncultured Holophagaceae bacterium | reverse complement strand
GTGCTTTCGCATGGTGACGGCTTCGACATGCAGGACCGGATAGTCGTCGGCCAAAGAGTAGTAGCCGGTGTGATCCCCGAAGGGGCCCTCCCGGCGCAGTTCTCCTGGGTTCACGTAGCCCTCGATGACGATCTCGCTGTCGGCCGGGACCTCCAGATCGTTCGTCACACAGGGCACCATCTCAATGCCCGCGCCCCGGAGGAAGCCAGCGAACATGACCTCGCTGAGGAAGGGTGGCAGGGGGGCTGTGGCGGCGTAGGTCAGCACCGGATCCCCCCCGAAACCGACAGCCACGGGCATGCGCTCGTCCCCGCCGTAGCCGTGACGGTTGCGGGCACCATCGTGGTGCAGCTGCGTGTGGAAGCCAAGGGTGCGGTCGTCGTAGACCTGCAGACGGTAGAGGCCCATGTTGCGATGACCGGACTGCTTGTTGCGCGTGTGGCTCATGCCCAGGGTGATGAAGGGGCCGCCATCCTCGGGCCAGGTGGTGAGTACCGGGAGATCGCAGAGCTTCACCTGTTCGCCCTTCAGCACGAGCTCCTGGCAGATGCCCTTCCGCACGGTCTTGGGCATCCAGTGGCCGACCTCGGCTAGGTCTAGTAGCTTGGCCAGCTTCTCGAAGAACCCCGTGCCTGGCTTGGGCATGGCCTTCTGAACTAGCTTTTCGATACGGTCGGCAATGGCGTCGAGGCCGCGAGGTTCCTTGTCCACCCCCAGGGCCATTTCCATGCGCTTGAGGCTGCCGAAGGCGTTCATGGCCACCGGCATGGTGTTGCCTTTCGGCTTTTCGAAAAGCAGGCCCTTGCCGCCCCCCGGCTGCTTCGACACCCTGTCGGCGATGGCACCCATCTCCAGGAAGGGATCCACCTCGGCGTCCACCCGGTTCAATTCGCCCGCGGCCTCGAGCTGCTTCAAGAAGGTCTGGAAGTCACGGCCCATGGGAATCTCCGGATCTCGATCATCCCATCCTGAGCCAGGTCCGAGGAGCCCAATGCCCTCAGGTTCATGAATTCCCCTTGAGCCGATAGGGCTTTCCCCTCATACTGATGGGCCTTGCCCTGGCCATGGGCTCCCAAGTGCATCCGATGGACTGCCGCCCATGCGCCCCAACCGAAGAGGTTTCCATGTTCGCAATCATCAAGACCGGCGGCAAGCAGTACCGCGTTGCCGAGGGCGATATCCTCCGCGTGGAACTGCTGGAGAAGGATCCCAAGCAGGCCGTGACCTTCGAGGAAGTCCTCCTCATCGACAACGATGGCGACCTGAAGGTGGGCAAGCCCACCGTGAGCGGCGCCACGGTCGAAGCCGAGGTCATCACCCATGACCGCGCCAAGAAGGTGATCATCTTCAAGAAGAAGAAGACCACAACCTACCAGCGGACCCAGGGCCACCGCCAGGGCTACACGGAAGTGCGGATCAAATCCATCAAGGCCTAGCTTTTTCGCTCGCGAACAAGTTGGTGATGAAACGCGTTTCACTGATCATTCGACATCCAAACTGAAGAGGTACTTCCATGGCACATAAAAAAGGCGTCGGTTCCAGCCGCAACGGTCGCGATTCCCACTCCCAGCGCCTTGGTGTAAAGGAGTTCGGGGGAGAACTGGTTCCCGGCGGTTCCATCCTCGTCCGCCAGCGCGGCACCAAGTTCAAGGCCGGCATCAACGTCGGCATGGGCAAGGATCACACCCTCTTCGCTAAGATCGAGGGCAAGGTCCGCTTCCAGGACAAGGGCCAGAGCGGCCGCTTCATCCACATCGATCCCATCGAGGGCTGATCCAGCCCCGAACCACCCGGCGCGCTGCCTCCACGGCTGCGCGCCATTTCATGTCCCGGTCCCGTCCCTGAAGACTGAAGACTGAAGATCCAGGACGCGCCACCATGTTCCTCGACCAAGTCCAGCTCCGCGTCGCCGCTGGCCATGGCGGTTCGGGAGCCATGAGCTTCCGCCGCGAGAAATTCGCTCCCGAAGGCGGGCCGGACGGCGGTGATGGCGGCAAGGGCGGTTCAGTCTTCCTTCGCGCCAACAAGGCCTTGAACACACTCAACCCCTACCGCAGCAAGCGTGACTTCGTCGCTGAGCGCGGGCGCCAGGGCGAGGGCTGCATGCGCCATGGCAAGGACGGTTTGGACGTCACCCTTGATGTTCCACTGGGAACTGTCGTCAAGGATGGCGAAACCGGCGAGGTGCTGGCGGAACTGCTCTCTCCAGGCGAGGACGTCTGTGTGGCCCGGGGCGGCCGGGGTGGCCTGGGCAACACGAACTTCAAGAGCTCCACCAACCGCACGCCGCGACACCACCAGCCTGGCGAGGAGGGCGAGGAGCGCATCCTCGACCTGGAGCTCAAGCTCATTGCCGATGTGGGGCTGGTGGGCTTCCCCAACGCCGGTAAAAGCACCCTGGTGAGCCGCCTCAGCGCCGCCCGCCCCAAGATCGCCGACTACCCCTTTACCACCCTGGAGCCTCAGCTTGGCGTGGTGAGTCTGGACCGCTTCGGTGGAGACATCATGGACAGCTGGGTCATCGCGGATATTCCCGGCCTCATCGAGGGAGCCGCGGAGGGCGCGGGCCTCGGCATCCAGTTCCTGCGCCATGTGGAGCGCACCCGCATGCTGCTGCAGCTGGTGGACCTCTCCGACCCCGTCGAAGAGCCCGCCGACGCCATCCGCATCATCGAGGGCGAAGTGAAGGCCTTCAGCCCGGTGTTGGCCGCCAAACCCCGCTGGCTGGTGGGCACCAAGCTCGATGCCCTCCAGGATGACGCGCGACGCGAGGCCTTCGTGGCCCTATGCGCCGACCGAGGTCAGAAGCCCATCTTCATCTCAGGTGTCACCGGGGAAGGGCTGCGCGAACTGGCCTTCGCAGTGGACGCAGCCCTGAAAAGAGACCCCAGCTCCGCAATCCAGCATGGCGACAGCATGGGAGCACCGAGCATTGAGCGCGGTGAGATAGCTGGAGAGGGGCGATGAAGCGCGTCGGCCTCCTGGGTGGAGCATTCAACCCCCCGCATGAAGGCCACTTGCGCCTCGCACGCCTCGCCCTGGACCAGCTGGACCTGGACGAACTTCGCTTCGTTCCGACAGCCCTCAGCCCCCACAAGCCCGATCCCGGCGGGCCCGATGTCCATTCCCGCCTCCGCCTCCTGACCGACGCCCTGGAGGGATTTGATGGGAGGTGCCGGGTGGAGACCATCGAAGTCGAACGGGGCGGTGCCAGCTACACCGTGGACACCCTGGAGAGTCTTGCTGGGCGCGAACCTGGGACGGCCTGGATCCTGATCATGGGCAGCGATCAACTGCCGGGCCTGCCCAGTTGGCGCCGGGTGCAACGGATCTTCGAATTGGCCTCTGCGGCTGTGGCCCTGCGCCCGGGGGCCCCCTTCCTACTGCCACAGGTTACGGGAGTCCATGCCACCTCCACTTGGAGTGGAAACCCGGGCGAACTCGTAGCGCTGCCCACCACTGGGCTCGATCTGGCCTCCGCCGACCTGCGGGAGCGCCTCCGCGCGACACCATTGGAAGACCCCGAGGGGGTGCCTCCGCAAGTTCTAGGTACCATCCGCTCTGAAAACCTGTATCGTTAGCCTGCTCTGGAGCCCGCATGACCCTTGATTCCCGGCTCGCGACTGTTGTCGACGCCGCCCGGTCCAAGAAAGCCTTCCGCATCCGCATCCTGGACGTATCAGACATCGCCAGCTTCACCGATATGTTCGCCTTCATGAGCGGAGGCAGTGACCGCCAGAATCGCGCCATCGCCGAGGCCGTCGAGGATGCCTTGAAACTGACGGGTGAACGGCCTATTTCACGAGAGGGCGAGACCAACGGCAACTGGGTCTTGCTCGATTTCGGCGACCTCGTGGTCCATGTCATGGACGAGGAGACCCGCCGACACTACAACCTCGAAGGCCTGTGGAACGCCGGCCGCGAACTGGAACTGCCTGCCGAGATCCGCCCTGAATCCTAGGAGAAGAGCTCCATGTCTATCACCCAGATCAATCCTTACGAAGCGATGCAGGCCCGTCTACGCGTGGCTGCCCAGCTCTATGGCCTGGATGACGCCCTGTTCAAGGTCTTCATGGCCACCAACCGTTCCATGATCGTGAGCCTTCCTGTTCTCATGGACAGCGGCCAGTGGGAAGTCTTCACGGGCTACCGCGTCCAGCACAGCACGGCCCGGGGACCAGCCAAGGGCGGCATTCGGTACGACTTGAACGTCACCCTTGATGAAATCAGGGCTCTCGCCGCCTGGATGACCTGGAAATGCGCCGTGGTCGATGTACCCTTCGGCGGCGGCAAGGGGGGCGTCGTGTGTGACCCTTCCCGCCTGAGCACGGGGGAAAAGGAGCGCATCACCCGCCGCTACATCGCCGAGATCATGGACATCCTAGGTCCTGACAGGGACGTACCAGCCAACGACATGGGGACTGACTCCCAGACCATGGCCTGGGTGATGGACACCTATTCCATGCATGTGCGCCGCATCGAGAATGCAGTCGTCACCGGGAAGCCCCTCGGGCTCGGCGGTAGCCTCGGGCGCACGGAGGCCACCGGGAGGGGCATCCTGATCACCGCGCGGGAAGCCATGCAGCGCCTGGGCAAACCTCTTGCCGGAGCCACCGTGGCCGTGCAGGGATTCGGCAATGTCGGCAGTCAGACGGCCCGCCTGCTTCACGAGGCCGGTGCCCGCATCGTGGCCGTGAGCGATCTGAAAGGTGCCATCAAGAACGACCGGGGTCTCGACATCCATGCCCTGCTCAAACACTGGTCCGAGGCCAGGACCGTGACCGGATTCAAAGGTGCCGAACCCATGGAACCCTCGGCCCTCCTCACCCATGCCGTGGACATCCTGGTTCCCGCCGCCACCGAGAATCAAATCACGGAGCAGAATGCCGCGCAGGTGCGCGCCAAGATCATCGTGGAAGGCGCGAACGGACCCACCACGCCCGAGGCCGACCCCATCCTCCTGGAACACGGTGTCCTGGTAGTGCCCGACATCCTGGCCAATGCCGGCGGCGTCACCGTCAGTTACTTCGAGTGGGTGCAGAATCGCCAGGGGTTCTACTGGCGTGAACGTGAAGTCGCCGAGCGGTTGGTGGACTACATGACCCATGCCTTTCAGGCCACCTTCGCCACCACCGACAAGTACAAGACCAACCCCCGTATCGGGGCCTACATCCTCGCCCTTGACCGTGTCGCCCAGGCCATGAGGTACCGCGGATTCTACGCCTAGCTTCCAACAGGATGATCAGGCCCGTTTGCCCTCGGTGCCCAGCTTGCCGAGGAATCGAAGAAGACCATCCAGGATCGTCAGGGGATGGGGCGGGCACCCGGGGATGTAGAGGTCCACGGGCACCACGCTTGATGCGCCTCCGAGCTGCTCCGCTTGGCGGAAAAACGGTCCGCCCTGGATGGCACAGGCCCCCACCGCGATCACGATTTTCGGGTGGGGCACCGCATCGTAGGTTTTGCGGAGGGCCAGCTCCATGTTCTTGGTGACGGGACCCGTGATGAGGAGACCGTCGGCGTGGCGCGGCGAGGCCACGTACTGGATCCCGAACCGGCCCAGGTCCCAGGCTATGGTGCCCAGGACATTGACATCCACTTCGCAGCCGTTGCATCCCCCGGCGCTCACGACGCGCAGTTTCAGGGAACGGCCCAGCACCCGCTTGAGTTCCGCTCCCATGGCGTGGGCACGCCGGTAGTCTTCCCCCGGGACGACCATCAGGTCGTCGCAGGTGCTGGCTGCGAGACGGTGGTCCTGGGAATAATGGATGGCACCCTCGGGGCAGGCTTCGCTGCACTCTGGGCAGAAGAGGCAGCGGCCTAGGTTCACCTGGGGGCCTGCGGGGCCGAGCTGGATGGTTTCGGTGGGGCATGCATCGGCGCAGGCACGGCAACCCTCCGGGCACTTCTCCGCCTGGATCCTGGGGAGGCCCCGGAATCGTTCCGGCAACCTGGGCACCACCTTGGGATAGGTGAGGGTCCGGTGGCCCTGGCGCCAGCGGGACAGGAGAATGTGGATCATGGGCGTCTCATAGGTCATGACCGCAATAGGAGAGGTTGAAGCTCTTGTTGCAGAGGGGGAAATCAGAGATCTGCTCGCCCCGCAGGGCCAGAGCTAGACCGAACCAGTTGTGGAAGGAGGGGTCGACGATCTTGTAGCGCGCGAACCGTCCATGACCATCGGTCAGGGCCAGATGCAGCACCTCGCCACGCCACCCTTCTGTCATGGAAACACACAGGGTGTCCGCCGCGAGCGGGGGGAGCGGTCCAGCTCGGGGGTCAGGATCAGAACCTGCCAGGGCCTCCAGTGCCTCCGAAAGGAATCGTTGACTTTCGATCAGCTCCAGCCAGCGGACCCAGGCACGGGAGTGGACATTCCCGCTTTCCGCAAGGGAAGCTGGGATGGGATGGGCCCGATAGGGACCGAAGGGATGGTCCTTGCGGACATCGAGATTCACTCCGCAGGCGCGGGCAGGGACGCCGACCAGTCCGATCTCCCGGGCCTGGGTGGGTTCCAGCCGACCCGCCATCTCGAACCGGATCACGACCGAGGCCGCACTCCACAGCAGTTCCACCGCATCCCGGGTATCTGCCCAGGACTTGACCAGGCGAGGCAGCAGGCCGGTGGCCATCGCAGGATTCAGGTCGTGGTGCAGGCCTCCAGGTTTCAGCCAGTCGCGGCCCAGGCGGCTGCCGCAGACCTCGGCGCTGAGATTCAGCCAGTCTCCGCGAATGCGTCCGCAGAAGGAAGCCGTGGGCAGGAAGCCCACATCTCCAGAGAGGGCACCCAGATCCCCGACGTGGTTGGCCATGCGTTCCAGTTCCAAGGCCACACCCCGCACCCGATCGGTCCTGGCAGGCACCTCGACGCCCGCCAGGGCTTCGAGGAGCCTGCAATAGGCCCAGCCGTGCGCGATGGTGCTGTCTCCTGAGGTCGTCTCTGCCTGCTTGAGGCTGAGCGCATGGGGGCCACCCAGCATGGCCCGTTCGATGCCACGGTGCTGGAACCCAAGGGCGATCTCAAGATGAATAACGGTCTCTCCATGGCACTGAAATCGGAAGTGCCCCGGTTCGATGACCCCCGCATGCACCGGACCCACCGCCACCTCGTGGACTTCCTCGCCACTCACCTTGAAGAAGTCTGTAACCGCAGGCAGGGAACCTTCATCCCGTCCCCATGGACTGGGTAGATCGGACCAGGGCAGGTGGTACCGTACGGGTTTGAACCAGGGATGGCCCTCGGGAATGATCCCGAATTGCTCGGCGATTTCACGTTCGAACAGGTGGGCCTGGGGGCATTCCGGCGTGAGAGCCTGGTAACGCGTCCCGGGGAGCCGAGCCCAAGCGACCCGAAGGCGCTTCTCCGCATCATCCGCAAGGACGGCGAAGAGGCGAAGATCCGGTGTCGCGCATAGGCAGGCGAGACGCGCCCCGCCCCGGGTGCCTTCGAGGATGGCCTCCCGGAAGGACGCGAGGGTGAGCTCCGGTACCTCCCGCAGGGGGACCGCCTGCCCGTTCAGGATCGCCCGCAGGGCGTGATTACTCATGGGGGACCTCCGCCGTGAGAACTGGGCCGGCCAGGGGTACCGCGGGAACCTCCCTCGGCGCCATCGAGCCGTCCACCGTGACCGCCGCATGTTCCAGTAGGGTGTGCATGGGCTTCGGCAGCCACAGGCCCAGAAGGCCCGCCAGGCAGAGGGCCACAATCAGGGGGGCTGTGGTGGCGACCGTATCGGAGTAGGGCGTCCTCACCCGCTGGTGACTGGGCGTGCCGAAGACCACCTGGAGCACGGTCTCGCTCATGGCGATGAAGATGCCGGCGAGCAGCACTAGGAAGGCCGCCCCGGCCAACGTGTGCCCACTGGTCAACGCCCCCGCCGCGATGTTGAACTCACTGATGAAGGGGGCGAATGGAGGCAGACCCGTGATGGCTAGGAATCCGAGGAGGAAGAGCCATCCGGACACCGGCGTGCGCCGGATGGCGCCCGTAACATGCGGGAGTGTCTTGCTGGAATAGCTGCGGTGGATGTTCCCCGCGGAAAGGAACAGGACGCTCTTCACCAGCGCGTTGGCCGCCAGATGGTACAGGGCGAAACGGGCCGCGGTGCCGCCGATCCCGATGCCGAAGACCAGGATCCCCATGTGCTCCACGCTGGAATAGGCGAGCATCCGCTTGAAATCCACTTGGCGGACCATGAACACCATGGCCCACACCATGGAGAGCATCCCGAAACCGATGAGAAGTTCCTGGGCGAACCTGGCCTCCCCGGCCGCGACCACCACGCCGTAGATCCGGAGCAGGGCGAGGAAGGCGCAGCTGGTTACCCCGCCGGCCAACAGGGCCCCGACGATGCCTGGCGTCTCTCCATAGGCATCGGGCTTCCATGTGTGAAGGGGCGCCAGCCCCATCTTGGTGCCGTAACCAACCAGGCAGAGCACGAAGGCGGCCCGCAACCAGGGTCGGGAGAGCAGGTCCGCATGCTGCATCAACCGCGTGTAATGCAAGGGCTCTTCCACCCCTCCGAAGTGGGCGGCATAGGCGAGGAAGAGGGTTCCAAGCAGGGCCAGGGCGATGCCCACGGAGCCGATGAGCAGGTACTTCCAGGTGGCCTCAAGGGAGCGACGGTTGCGATTGAAATAGATCAGCGGGGCCGTCACCAGCGTGGTGGTCTCCATAGCCACCCATGCCACCCCGGGATGCCTGGCCTGGGCCAACAGGGAAGCCAACCCCAGGAAGGCCAGGAGGCTCACGCAGAAGATGCGGCTGTCGCGATCGGCTCGCAGGACTAGGTAGGACGGCGCATAGAAGGCGCAGATGCAGAACAGTGTGCTGATGACCAGAAGCACCCATGCGCCCAGGGCATCAAGCCCCAGCCAGGCATTGACTGGAAGGGAATCCCAGTGGCGCAGCGCCGCCAGCAGGAGCGCCAGATGCAGGGTCCCCGCCGCCGGGAGTATCCGGGCCCGGATCGTGGACGAATTCACCAGGTAGGCCGCCAAGGCCGCCAGCAGAGGGAAAGCGATCAGCAACAGGGCCATGAGTCAGTCCCTCAACTCGGCCAGATGTCGCGTATCGGTGGAGTCGAAGGCGGTGCGGATGTGGTTGATCACGATGCCCATCACGAACACACCGACGAACAGGTCGAGCAGGATGCCCGTCTCCACCAGCATGGGCATGTCCTCCACGAGCAGCAGGCCGAACAGGTAGATGCCGTTCTCGAGGATGAGATAACCCACTACCTGGGTGAGGGCCTTCCGGCGGGATACCAGTATCAGAAACCCCGTGAAGAGGGTCGACAGCGCCGCGGGTACCAGGAGGATCACCTTGGTCCCGCCCTTGAGCGGAAGCATGTGCGCCAGAATCAGACTCAAACCCGTGCCCAGTGCGCAAAGCATCAAGGACAGTGTGTAGCCGACGTAGGGGTCCACCTCCCGGTGGATGTGGACCTCGTGCAACGCCCGGCGCAGCAGAAAGGGGATGAGCCAGCCTTTCACCGCGATGGCTGCGACGACCATGAAGAGAATATGGGGATGCCTGCCGAGTCCCATGGCCAAGGGAATCAGGCCCAGGAGGATCCCCTGGATCACCGCGATCTGGATGGCCTTGTTCACGCGGCTGGTGGCCACCAGGACGAAGTTGCTGAGGATGGTCAATGCAATGAGGAAATCAGGTGACATGGAGGCTCCTAGACCAGCAGCAGCAGGAAGGCGAAGGCCGAGGCCAGGATCCCGGCGATGAGGAACTGGGGGACCTTGGTCATGCGGAACCGGGCCGTCATGCTTTCCACGAGCCCCACCGCCACGGCGAGGGCACCCAGCCCCGCATAGAAAATGAGCCAGTTCTGCCAGGCCTGCGGGGCACGAGGGAAAAGCGGATCCATAAGCATGGCGCCGAGCACCAGGAGCTTGAGGCTCGCGCCGTAGAGCACCAGCGCCAAGGGCCTGCCCGAATGGTCCAGCACCATGACTTCGTGGATCATGGTGAGTTCCAGATGGGTGTTGGGGTCATCCACCGGTATCCGGGCGTTCTCCGCCAGGAACACAATGGCCCAGCCAACCAGCACCAGGATCAGGGGTCCGGCAATCCGGCCCGACCCCAGCCCGGAGCCCAGGAGCATGGTGGATAACGAGAGGCTGGACGAGGCCTTTGCCAAGGCCGCGAAACCCAGGAAAAGGGCAGGTTCAGCCAAGGCCGAGAAGGCGACCTCCCGGGCCGCGCCCATACCCTCGAAGCTTGATCCGGTATCGAGGGCGGAAAGCACTGTGAGGAATCGCGCCAAACCGAACAGGTAGGCGAACAGGATCACGTCGCCCTCGAAAGACAGGGGTGTCCCCGTATGCCCAAAGGGCACCAGGAGCCCTGCGACCATCCCTGCGACCACGGTGCCGATGGGACCGGCCAGGAAGACCCAAGTGGTCGTCCGGCTGAACACCGCCCGCTTGTGGGCCAGTTTGGCCAAGTCGTAATAGAGCTGAAGCACGGGAGGCCCGCTTCGTCCGGCCATGACAGCCTTCACCTTGTTGATCAGTCCCGGGATGAGAGGAGGAAGCACCAGGAGCGTGAGTAGGTGGACCGCCCACTGGATCGAAACGGGAATCAAGGGCTGGGACATTTCAGGCCACCATCCAGAGCAGGAGCGTGAGCAGGGTGAGCAGGACATAGAGGAGATAGACGTGAAGCTGCCCACCCTGGAAAAACCGCAATAGAGTGGCGCCAGCCGAAAGGGACCTGAAGACCGGGTCAGCCAGTCGGTCCAGGACCGGATCCGGCACGTGGCTTTCAAAGGGTTGATCCACGGGGAAGCTTCTCGTCACCTTCCCGCCGTGAGACATGGGCCAGAGAACCCATCGCAGGCCCCCGACCAGGCCATCCGCGAAGGAGGAAGCCGTGTACTGCATGCGGGGGCTCGAGACCGCATACCCGCAGTCCCAGGTGGGCAGGGTGCCTCCTGAGTCCACGGGCCTGAGCCATCGCCACAAGAGAACCACCAGCCCCAGCATCACCAGGGCCAGGATGGTAAGGCTGGGCAGGTTGACGAGAAGGGACAGATGCGGCATTCCCGTGCCTTCCCCCAGGGCGGCCACCACGCGATCCAGGGCAGGTGCCAACAGCATGGGTGCCAGGCCGATGATCGCGCAGGCCACGGCCAGAATGCCCATGGGCACCAGCATGCTGCGGGGCGATTCGTGGGCTGCGCCCGCCGCTTCCGTGCGGGGGGATCCCTGGAACACTGCGCCATAGGCCTTGGCAAAGCACGCCATGGCGAGCGCTCCGATGAGTGCAAGCGCCGTCAGTACGACCAGGGACCAGGGCCACTGGAAGAACCCGAGGGCCCGGAAGGATCCGAGGTAGATGAGCCATTCGCTCACGAATCCGTTGAGGGGTGGCAGACCACAGATGGCCCAGGAACCCACCAGGAACGCCGCGGAGGTCCAGGGCATGCGCCGCCCCAACCCGCCCATCCGCTCCAGATCCCGAAGGCCCACCGCATGGACGACTGACCCGGCCGCGAGGAAGAGCAGCCCCTTGAAGAGGCTGTGATTGAGTACATGAAGCAGGGCTCCGGCGAAGCCCAGAAGCTGGATCACGGGATGCCCGGTGCTCTTGCCGAGGGTACCGAGGCCCAGGCCAAGCAGGATGATCCCGATGTTCTCGATGGAGTGGTAGGCCAGCAGTCGTTTGAGATCGTGCTGGCCGAGGGCGAAGGCCACTCCCAGAATGCCCGAGATCGCCCCCAGCGCCATGAGGACGGCGCCCCACCAGAAAGGCGGATCCGGGGTCCAGGACAGCAGGCGCACCAAGCCCAGGATCCCCATCTTGATCAGCACGCCGGACATCACGGAGGAGACATGGCTGGGCGCTGCCGTTGGCGG
>CAIXHJ010000283.1 GCA_903919165.1 uncultured Holophagaceae bacterium | reverse complement strand
GGTTGATTCAGCCCCGAGATCGAAAGCGTGAGGTCTCGCGTATGAGCGAAGCGAATACCGAGAAGAAGACGCTGAAACGCCTCGCACAAGAGCGTCGCATGATCGGTTGAGATGAAGCTTCGCTTCATCTCTAATAAAGGCCCGCGGACGCGGGCCTTTTGTTTTACTGAAGACTGAGGACTGAAGACTCAAGACTGAGGACCGAAGACTCCCGATGAACCCCGAACTGGACGCCCTCGAATTTCCGGAAGCGGTCCGGCTGATCCAGTCCGGTGCCCGCACTCGTGCTGCGCGGGAAGCCTTGGGCGCCATGCATCCAGGGGATGGACTGGCGGGCCCCCGGCGCCTCCATCAGATGGAGCTCCAGGAGATCTGGTCCGCCTCACCGGACCTGGTGCCCATCCTGCCCATGGATGAAGCTCTGGATGAGCTGCTGAATCCGGCGGGCTGGCTGCTGCCTGAGCACTGGCGTCAGCTACGGGAGGGACTGAAGGCCCTGTCCAGGCTGCTGCAGAGCCTGTCCACCCTGGCCTGGCCGGAATCCCGTCCCGCGCCCCGGGGCACCCATCTGGGCATCGATCGGCTCCAGGTGCCGGCGGCCCTGTTGCCGGATCCGACCCCCCTGGTGGAGCGTTTGGCGAAGAGCTTCAACGCCGATGGCCAGCTGGATCCCCTCCGTATTCCCGCCCTGGCGCGCCTCCACCGGGACCGGCAGGACGCCTTCCAGGCGGTGCAGGCCAAGCTCCAGAAGCTGCTGCGGGCCACCCCCGATGCCTTCAACGAGGCCTTGGTCGTCGAGCGGAATGGCCGTTCCTGCCTGCCAGTGAGGCAGGAGCGCCGGAGCCTCGTGCCGGGCCTCGTGCTGGACCGCAGCGGCAGTGGGGCCACGGTTTTCATCGAACCCATGGAGGCCGTGCCCCTCAACAATGCGTTCGTGGAGGCCGACCGCGACTACGCCCAGGCTGTCCAGGCCTTCCTGCGCGACCTACTGGCGGAGCTGCGGAACCGGCGGGAGGACTTCATCCAGTGGCGGGACCTCCAGGCCCGGGCGGATCAGGGTCTTGCGCTCCTGCGCTGGACCTCCCTCTGCGATGGGCTGCTCCCGGATCTCGCAGCCGATCCGAAACAGGGCCGTCTCTGCCTGCTGGAGGCCCGGCACCCCCTCCTCCTGCCCGCTGTGCGGGAGGCCATGAACCTGGATCCCCTGCCTCACGACGTGGTGCCCCTGAACCTGGTCCTGGAGGCGGAGCGGCCCGGCCTGGTCATTTCTGGATCTAACACTGGCGGGAAAACGGTGGTCCTCAAGACTGTGGGACTGCTGTCGGCTCTGGCTTCCTGCGGCTGCGCCGTACCCGCCAAGGAGGGCTCCAGCTTCCCTGCCCTGCCCAGCCTCCATGCGGACATCGGCGACCATCAGACCATCACAGGAAGCCTCTCGACCTTCAGCAGCCATATCCTCCATCTGAAAGACATCCTGGAAAACGTTCAGGATGGCGGCCTGGTTCTCCTGGACGAACTCGGCACGGGCACGGATCCCAAGGAGGGCGCGGCTCTTGGCATCGCCCTGCTCCAGACCCTGTCGCGCCGCCACTGCTGGATCCTCTGTTCCACGCACCTGGGGGAGATCAGCCAGTGGGCCCTGCGTCACACCCGCTTCCAGAACGCCTCTGTGCAGTTCGACGAGAAACGGCTGGCGCCCACCTATCGCCTGTTGGTCGGTCAGCCTGGCCAGAGCCGGGCGCTCACCATGGCCGCCCGGTTGGGCCTGCCCCGCCAGGTCCTGGACTACGCCGACAAGGCGCTGGGCAAGCGCGAACAGGACTGGCGCGATTTCCTCGGGGAACTGGAAGCGGAACGTACACGTTTGCTGGGGGAATCAGAAGTCCTGCGCCAGCAGCAGGCCGCTGCCGAGAAGGACCGCAACATCCTCCGTCAGCGCGAGGAGAAGCTCCGGGTTGAGCGCGAAGTCTTCCAGAAGGAAGCCCGGGAGAAGGTGGCCCGGGTGCTGGACTTCCTTGATCACGAGGGCAAGCGGCTGGTTCGCGAACTCAAGGACCGCCAGAAGGCCGCCGGTGAGAATGCGGATCGCCTGGGCACCGAAGCCCACGAGCGGGTGAAGCAGCTGACCCGCCTGGCCGAGGCGGAACTGACCCCAGGCAGGGACTTGAACAGGGCCGCCGCTCCCATGGATGTCCTTGAGGGCGGGTTCGCCCGGCACCGGGGCCTGGGCGTCGAAGGCAAGGTGGTTGCCCTCAAGGGTGACCGGGCCACGCTGGAAACACCCCAGGGCCGTTGTCTGGAATGCCGCCTCAGCGAGCTGGAAGCCATCGGGGCCAGAGAGTTGCCGCCGAAGACATCCGGGCGGGTCAGGGTCCGGGCCGAAGTCCAGGAGGTGGAATCCGAGATCAACCTCATCGGCCGGGCCAGTGATGATGTGGATAGCGACATCTATCGCTTCGTGGAAGAGGCCCTGGCGGCGGGTCGCCGGTTCATCCGCATCGTCCATGGTCACGGGACCGGAAGATTGAAAGCCGCGGTTCGTCAGGCCCTGAAGGACCATCCGGGCATCTCCCGCGTCGAGGACGCCCCCCAGGCCCAGGGTGGGGCCGGCGCGACAGTGGTCACCTTGAGATAGGCCCCGCCGAAGCGGGGCCTATCCGTGGTTGCCCAGTCCTCAGAACTTCAGGCGCAGGCTGAACTGCACTTCGCGCGGGTTCCGATCGAGGGTATCGATGAAGCCGAAGCTCGCGATGGGAGCGTTGCCCGGTGCGGCGCCGATGGCTGTCGTCTGGCTGGTGGTCTGGTTGGCCCAGTTGAAGACGTTGAACACCTGTACGCCACCCTCGATCTGGAAGGTGCGGGTGATGTTCCAGGACCGCTTGAGCGCCAGGTCGAAGTACTTCTGAGCGGGCTGCCGGAAGGCGTTGCGCCCCCCATAGCCGGGAGCATAGTCATTCGTGAGGTTGTCACCATTGACGTTACTCGTGGCAAATGCGGAGTAAGGCAGGCCGGACTGGTACTGGAAGGTGACCGCACCCTGGATCCCGTAGATCACCGGGAAGTAGCCCGTGAACACGCCCCGGAACTTGACGTCGCTGTCGCCAGGCGCCAGGTTGGCACCCGGATTCGCGGGGTTGTTGGTCACGCTTATGCCGCCGTTGGTGATGCGCTCGTTGCTGTTGATGTCCCTCTCCTTCGAGAACGTCACGTTGCTCTGGAAGCCAAAGCCTGCGTCCGACGTGCGGGCCGCCGTGAAGGTAAGGGCCTTGTAGGATCCGGTACCGTTGTTCTCGGAAAGGTAGACATCGCCGAAGCCTGCGAAATTGACGGTGCGACCGCGGATGATGGCAAAGCCCGGCCGGCTGGCGCTGGCGGTCGTGAAGAGATTCACGGTGGTGGGATAGCCATCGTGGTAGTAGGCCCCGCTGGCCACGGTCCCATCCGCATTGCGCTGCCCGAGATTCACGTTCACGAAGTACTGCTGGTTCTGGAATACGGTGTACTCACCTCGCACGCCGAGCACCAGGCCGTTGTCGTACCGGTGCTCCGCGCCCAGGGTGCTGCTGATCTTCCGGGGCATCTTGTTGGCCGGATCCCAGATCTGGCCGGTGCGGGCCCCGACGCCGCCCAGGGACGTCAGCGTTGCAGTATCCAGGGGCAGCAGGGTCGTGCCGCCCTGGGTGCGATTCGCATAAGAGAGCGCACCACTGTTCCAGGCGGCCAGGGTGGCTGCATTGGTGGAGGGGCTGATGCTGTAGACAGAGATGGTGTTGCCATTGGCCGTCATGGTATTCGACACGGTCAGGCTCGGGTCGGGGCTGGAGAAGCTGCCCCAGCCGCCCTTGACTACGGTCTTCCCATCCCCGAACAGGTCGAGGCTGAAGCCGAAGCGAGGATCCACGGACGTGCTGCTATCAGCCTGATCCGTACCAGCGAACTGGGCATTGGGAAGAGGATTGTTCGGCTCACCCTCCCGCGTGATGCGTACGCCGCCGGTGAGGTTCAGGCGGTGGTCCATGAACCCCTTGTACTGGGCCTGCACGAACCCGGCCAGCAGCGAGGAATTGTAGTTGATCCAGCCATTGGTGGGGCTCACGGCACCCCGATAGGTCACGCTGCTGTTGGCGGCCGTGAGGGTGCCGTTTCTCCACAGGTTGGCAGTGGCGTAGTCGGGGAAACTGAAGAAGCCGCCCATGTACTGCGGGAACTGGTTCTGGTAGGAATACCACTGCAGGTCCACGCCGCCCTTGACAAGCCAATCGCCCTGGGACCAGGTGAGCGTGTCCAGCACTTGATTGTTGAACTCATTGAGCTGGCTGGGGGCATACCAGATCTGCCCAGCGGTGAAACCGCCCGACACGGTCAATTCAGGAACGGACGAATTGGCCGCCCGGGGGTGACGCTCATCGGCAACCTGCAGACGGGCCTCGTTGGTCATGTTGGCGCCGAGACTGCTCACCAGTTCGGCCACCCAGGAGATGCTGCTCACACCGTCCACACCATTGTCGCTGAGCCCTGTGGTGACACCCAAGTTCGTGCCATTGGTGTTGGTGTACTTCTGGGTGTTCAGCCGGAGCGAGGCCCGGTGGTTCTCGTTGATGATCCAGTCCACGCGGGCGAAGATCGTGGTGTTCTTCTGGTCGTTGGTGATGGCCCGGCCGGATTCCGAACCGAGGGTGTGCCCGTCGCTGCCCACGGCGATGCCGCCGAAGTTGGTGATGAAAGTGTTCAGGTTCGCGATGGAATTGTTGCCACTGGAGGCCACGGCGAAGGCCGGGGTCAAGTTCTGGGAGTAGTGCAGCGTCTCCACGCCCACGAAGTAGAAGAGCTTGTCTTTGATGATGGGTCCGCCGACGTTGGCGCTGAGCTGTTGCTGGCTGAAGGCCAGGGTCCGGGAGCTGTTGGTGTTGGTGGTGCCCCGGGGATCGTAGGGCACCGGGCGGAGCTTGGCCACCAGGTTCTGGCTGCGGAACTGATCCAGGAGGTCGCCCGTCAGCTCATTGCCGCCCTGCTTGCTGACCGCGTTGATGACGGCGCCGGCGCCCGCGTACTGGGGGTCGTAGGCATCGGTGATGATCTGCATTTCCTTCACGGTATCCAAGCCGAAGCTGAAGGGAATGGCCGTGCCGCCCCGGGGATCCCCGTAGAAGCTGGAGTTGAAGCTCGCACCGTCGATGGTCAGGTTGTTCATGATGCCGCGGGAGCCTTCCACCACCTGGCGTCCGGTGGCGCCGGTGACGGCTCCGGGCGTGAGCTTCACGAGGTCGGTGAAGTTGCGACCCTTCAACGGGGCGTTCTCGACGATCTTCTCGTCGATGGAGACCATCGCGTTCACCTGCGTGGTGTCCAGGGACCCGGAGACGGCGGCGACCTCCACCGTCGCCGCGGCCTCGGCCTTGTCGATGCTGAAGTTGGCGACGGCACTCTGGCCCAGCAGGACCTGGAGGTTGGCGTCCTTGACGGTGCGCATGGCCGAAGCGGTCACGGTGAGCTCGTAGCTGCCCACGGGCAGCAGGCCGATGCGGTACTCGCCCTGGGCGTCCGAAGTCGTGGTCCGCGTGTAACCCGTCTCGCGGTTGCGCAGAAGCACGGTGGCGCTGGGCACGGCCTTGCCCCCCTTGTCCTTGATCACGCCCCGGATGGCGCCGGAGGTGGAGGAGGTCTGGGCCGACGCGACCATGGCGCAGGCCAGGGCAGTGAGGGTGAGGGTTGCAGACCGACGGTTCATGCGATTCTCCTGGGCCAGATGTGGCCATGTTGGGAATGCATGGACTCTGGGGGG
>CAIXHJ010000282.1 GCA_903919165.1 uncultured Holophagaceae bacterium | reverse complement strand
GGCTGATCGTCCATCTGGGTGTGGTGATCGCGATCATCGGGATTGCCGTGTCCTCGGTCTACAAGGTGGAGCGCGAGGCCACGCTCAAGCCCAACGAGCGCATGGAGATCGGACCCTACGCCATCGAACTGAAGGAGCTGAACGCGGAAGAACAGCCGACCCATGTCCTGGTGTGGGCCACCCTCACCGTCTTCAGGGATGGCAAGCCGCTCACCGAGCTCCGGCCCGGGCAGCGCTTCTATCCGAATCAGCAGACCCCCTTCGCCAGCGTGGACGCCCGGTATCGCTGGGATGAGGATCTGTACACGATTCTGTCCACGTTCGAGCGGGATGGGAGTTCCGCCACGATCAAGGCCATGATCAACCCGATGATCGCCTGGATCTGGATCGGGGGGTGCGTGATCGTGCTGGGGGTGATCGTGGCCGTGCTGCCGGAGCGCCGATTGGCCCTGCTGGCGCTTCGGGCGAAGGCGCAGGTGGCGTGAGACTCGCCATGGGGTGGAGCGCTCCATGACCTGGAAGAAGCTGCTGATCCCGCTGGCCAGCGTCCCCGTGATCCTCCTGCTGGCCTACGGTTTCTGGACGGACCCCAAGGCGATTCCGTCGCCCCTGGTCCAGAAGGCGGCGCCCGACTTTCGCCTGGCCGGCTTCGAAGGGAAGGAGTTGTCGCTGGCTGGATTGAAGGGGACGCCGGTCGTCCTGAACTTCTGGGCGTCCTGGTGCTATCCGGCCTGCTACGAGGAGGCGCCCTTGCTGGAGTCCACCTGGCGGAAGTACAAGGACCAGGGCCTGATGATGGTGGGTGTGGACATCCAGGACAAGGAGCCCAACGCGCGGGAGTTCATCAAGCGATTCAGCTTCACGTTCCCGAACGCTCCCGACCCGGGAAGCAAGGTTTCGATTGACTACGGGGTCTACGGCGTTCCCGAGACGTTCTTTATCGACCGGCAGGGGCGGATCGCGTACAAGCACGTCGGGGCGCTTTCGCCGGTGCTGATGGAGGAGCAGGTGCAGGCTCTCCTGAAGGGCAGATGAGATGAACCGACACGCGTCGCGCGCGAGAAACCGGGCCGGTGTCTGGGCGACAGGCTTTCTCGCAACCGGGCTCTTCGGTCTGGCGTGTCTTCTGCCAGGCTTTGCCCGCGCCGCCGCTCCCGCCGACCTGGAAGACCGGGTGCGGGAGATCGCATCGGAGCTCCGCTGTGTGGTGTGCCAGAACCTCTCGGTGGCGGACTCGCCCTCGGATCTGGCCAAGGAGATGCGCCACCTCGTGCGCGAGCTGGTCCAGCAGGGGAAGAGCCCCAAAGAGATTCAAGACTATTTCGTCAGCCGATACGGGGAATTCGTTCTGCTGTCTCCGCCCAAGCGCGGTTTCAACCTGCTGGTCTGGGTGCTGCCGTTCCTGGCGATCGGGGTGGGGGGCGGAGTTGTTTATCTGGTCGTCCGGCGCTGGACCGAGTCAGCCGCGACCGGCCGGCCCCCGGTAGACCCTGTCTATGCCGAGCGGGTCCGGCGCGAGCTCGAGGAGCGCGAGGAGCGCTGATATGACAATCGTGATGGCGCTGGGGATTGCGATGGCGGTAGCCGCCTTTGTGGCGGCGCCGTTCTTCCTTGGGGTCGGCGAGACGACTCGGGCCGGCAGCGACGACGGACAGGTCTCCCTGGAGATCCAAGATCTTCTGCTGGAGAAAGAGACTGTCTACGCCGCGATCCAGGAGCTGGACTTCGACTGGAAGTCCGGCAAGCTATCGGCCGAGGATCATCGGGCGGCGCGGCAGCGTCAGGAGGAGCGTGCCGCGACTGTGCTCCAGCAGATCGACGCGCTGCAGGGGGTTGTCGAGAAGCCCGCGCCGCCGCACAGAGCCCGCCGGAAGAAGCAGCGGGGATGAGGGCGATCGAGCAGCAGGTGGATCGCGCAGGTCTGGGCGCGATCTGCACCAAGGTCCGCGAAGGGCGCCGCTTCGATTGTGCCGACGGTCTGCGGCTCTAAAGCGAGATGCGAACTGCCCCGACTCCGATTCCGCGTATCGCCTGGGCCGGCCTGAGCCTGGCCGGCGGAATTGTCGTCTCCCTGGCCGGCCTGTTTACCGGCCTGCCCGGAGCC
>CAIXHJ010000281.1 GCA_903919165.1 uncultured Holophagaceae bacterium | reverse complement strand
GGCGGGCCGCCACCAGGGTGCGGATGAAGTGGCCTGTGGGGATGAGCACCTTGCCGCCGAGGTGTCCGCACTTCTTTTCGCTGGAGAGTTGGTCCTCGAAGTGGACGCCCGCGGCGCCCGCCTCGATCATGCCCTTCATCAGTTCGAAGGCATTCAGGGGTCCACCGAAGCCGGCCTCGGCATCGGCCACGATGGGCAGGAACCAGTCACGGCTGACACCGCCCTCCCCGTGCTCGATCTGGTCGGCCCGCTGGAGGGCACCATTCAGGCGCTTCACCAGGGCGGGAACAGAATTGGCCGGGTAGAGGCTCTGATCCGGGTAGGTCTGGCCCGAAAGGTTGGCATCCGCCGCCACCTGCCAGCCCGAGCAGTAGATGGCCTTCAAGCCCGCCTTGGCCATCTGGACCGCCTGGCCGCCGCTGAGGGCGCCCAGGGCGCGGGCGGGTTCCTCGTTCTGGAGCAGCCTCCAGAGCTTGCGGGCGCCCATCTGGGCGAGAGTGTGCTCGATGCGGATGCTGCCGCGGAGCTTCTTCACCGCTTCGGGGCTGTAGGGGCGGGTGATGCCCTCCCAGCGATGAGCGGAGAAGTCGTCTTCGATGGGGGGAACGGGGAACCTCGGGGTCATGAATCACCTCCTATAGGGGTTTGGGGTGGTGCAATGTCAAAGATTGACTTATTCTGTTCCTGGTCAATGAACAGTTGATTTGATAGGGGTTGAATTGAAAATTTTTGTCAATTAGCTTCATTGATTCTGTAAAATGATGTAAACGAGGTCCTATGCCTTCCGCCGCCCCCACCAAGCCCGCCGCCCGCCTGGGGTCCAAGATCCGTCTCCTCCGCCGCCAGGAGGGTCTAAGTCAGGTCCAGTTGGCGGAGTCACTGGGCATCAGCCCCAGCTACCTGAACCTCATCGAGGGGAACAAGCGGCCCCTCACGGCGCCGCTGCTGATCCGCCTCGCCCAGCAGTTCAAGCTCGACCTGAAGGCCCTGGCGCCAGAAGAGGACCAGCGCCTGTCCGATGACCTCATGGAGGTCTTCGGCGATTCCCTCTTCGAGCCCTTCAGCCTCCAGGCCCTGGATGTACGCGAACTCGTCCAGAACAGTCCCGATCTGGCTCGGGGCGTCTTTGAACTGTACCGTGCCTACCAGCATGCTCAGGACAGCCTCGGCACTCTTTCGGCCAAGCTCAGCGATGGCCAGGGCTTCGATCCCGAGGCCACGCGGCTGCCCTCAGAAGAGGTCAGTGACTTCATTCAGCAGGCCATGAACCATTTCCCGGAATTGGAGTCCGCAGCGGAGTCCTTCTGGACCAGCGTGGCCCTCGACGCCGACCACCCATATCCCGGTCTGGTATCGGCCTTCGAGACGCGCGGAATCCAGGTGCGCATTCACCGCATGTCCGAGGGCCCTGGCCTGCTGCGCCGCTTCGATCCGGATCGCCGCCTCCTCAGCCTGTCCGAACTGCTGCCACAGCGCAGCCGCACCTTCCAGTTGGCACACCAGCTCGCCCTGCTTGAGCACAGTGAGCTGCTGGATCGGCTCACCAACCATTCGCTGCTTCGCACCAGCGCGTCCCGCGCCCTGGCCCGGGTGGCCCTGGCCAACTACTTCGCGAGCGCCGTGCTCATGCCCTATGAGCGGTTCCTGAAGGCGGTGAAGACCGAGCGCTACGATATCGACATCCTGGGACGGCGCTTTCAGGCCAGCTTCGAACAGGTCTGCCACCGCCTCACCACCCTGCGTCGCCCGGGCGCCGAGGGTGTGGCCTTCCACTTCCTGCGCATCGACATCGCAGGCAACATCTCCAAGAGTTTCTCTGCCTCGGGCATCCGCTTCGCCCGCTTTTCCGGCGCCTGCCCCCGCTGGAATGTCCACGCCGCCTTCCTCACCCCGGGCCTCATCCGCACACAGATCAGCGAGATGCCGGATGGGCGGAAGTACTTCTGCATCGCCCGCACCATGCAGAAGGACACGGGCGGATATCGCGGCCAGCACGCCATGCAGGCCATCGGTCTGGGCTGTGAAATGGGCCATGCGAAGGAGCTCGTCTACGCCGATGGGGTGCGTCTGGATCAGCCGCCCGTTCCGGTCGGGGTCACCTGCCGGCTCTGCGAACGCACGGACTGCGAACAGCGCGCTTTCCCGCCCCTGCAGCAGGCCTTGAAGGTCGAAGAGAATATCCGCCGGACGAGCTTCTATGCCCAGATTGAGGGCAATTGATCAGTCCCGCCCCATCCGCCCCATGGGTTCCTCGATCCAGCGGTGCACTACCGCCGCAGCGAGGATCGCCAATCCCAGCGACAGGCTGAAACCCAGGCCACCTGAAACATGAGGCGCCACCAGCTTCATGGTGAAAGGATGGAGCAGGTAGAGGCCGAAGCTCCAGTCACCCAGCCGCGCGAAGATTTTCCCGAACCATCCGGGTTCGCCATTCTGCGTGAAGGCGGCAACCGCCACCAGGATGGTGACGACCAGCAAATAACCGTACCGGAGCCAGCCCGTCAGGGCGGTGAGGTGATCGAAAAACCGGGGCGAGGGGCGCAACAGCAGCCAAATCAGGGGCAGGGCCAGAAGCAGGGCGGTCTTGGGATCGAGACGCTCCTCTGTGGCGGCGTGGAGTCCCGCCACCAGCCCGCCCCAGGCCATGAGGAAGAGTTGGTTGGGGGCCAGCACATAGGTGTGGAAGCGGTTCAACTGCGCCTGATCCATGACGCCGTGCAGCGTGAGAGGCATGCTCCAGAGCCACAGCCCGATAGCCAACGCCCCTAAAAACCAGAGGCCGCCCTGCTCCCGTGCCCAGGCCAGCGCCGGGTACGTGAAATAGAGCAGAGCCACCAGGCCCACGTACCAGCCACCGGTCACCAGGGCATGGTTGGGATGAATGGCGCCGAAGGTGAAGGTGAGGTTCTCCAGGACGAATCGCCAGGAGGGCTCTGGCCCCATGCCCAGGTGGAAGGCAAGGTTCATCGCGCAGGCCAGGTAGAACACGGGGGCCAACCGCAGGAAGCGCCGCAGCCAGAATCGGCCCAGGCCCTCCTTCCGGATGCGCGACCAGGTTGAAGTGCGGAACAGCAGGAACCCACTCAACACGAAGAAGGCCGATACGCTGTAGTTCCCTAGCTTCGCTGTGGCCATGTTCACGCCCGAACCTGACCGCGACAAATCGAACCACACACTCAAGTGATACACCGCCACGCAGAGCACCAGGATGCCCCGGAGGGGATCCAGGAGGCCAAGGCGGGGGGCGGGCCTACCGGTAGCGGACAATGCCTGAACCCTTCACCAGGCGCCCCAGAACCCAGGCGGGCTCTTCGGCGGCGTGAAGGTCGGCAAGCACTCCGTCGACCTTGTCAGCCTTCACCACCAACACCATGCCCACGCCCAGATTCAGGGCCTGGCGGGCATCGTCGATGCCCAGACCGCCCTTCGCCATGAGGAAGTGGAAAAGGGCCGGGATCTGCCAGCTCGTGGTGTCGATTTCTGCATCAAGGGCTTTCGGAAGCACTCGAGGGATGTTGTCGGTGAGGCCGCCGCCCGTGATGTGGGCCATGGCCACCAGCTTGCCCGCCTTCACCAGTGGCATGACCGGTGCCAGGTAGCTGCGGTGGATGGCAAGGAGGGCCTGGGCCACGGTCTGGGATGTTCCGGGCAGGGGGTCGTTCACATCCAGCTTCTCCAGCTCGAAGCAGACTTTGCGGGCCAGCGAATAACCGTTGGTGTGCAGGCCCGAACTGGGCAGGCCGATGAGCACGTCGCCTGCGGCCATGGCCTCGAGACAGGGCAGCAGGTCCGCCTCATCCACCACGCCCACGATGGTACCGGCCACGTCCACTTCCCCCTCGGCGTAAACGCCCGGCATCTCAGCCAGTTCCCCTCCGATCAGGGCGCTGCCTGACGCCTTGCAGGCCATGGCCATGCCCTTCACGATCTGTTCGATGATCTCCGGCTCCAGCCGCTGGGCGGCGATGTAGTCCAGGAAGAAGAGGGGCCGTGCACCCTGGACCAGAATGTCGTTGATGCAGTGATTCACCAGATCCTGGCCTACCGTGTCCCAGATGCCAGCTCGCCGGGCGACCTTCATCTTGGTACCCACGCCGTCCATACTGCTGACGAGGATGGGCTTCGTCTCCGGGAACCGGGCGTCGAAAAGCCCGCCGAAAAGGCCGATGTCGCTGCGAACTCCGGGAGTCCTGGTGGCCTTCACGTGGGGTTTGATGCGGCGGAGCGCCTCGTCCTGGCGGTTGATGTCCACGCCGCTGGACGCGTAGCTGACCTTCTCGCTCATCATCCCTCCAGAATCCACCATGATCCCACAGGGGGCTTGTCTGTCTGATTCGAATCCTTGCACCTGAGAAGGCCTGTCTCTAATGGTGCCGGGGACCTCCTTACCTGATCGCCTCATGATCCCAGGCGATCAAAGGCGTAAACTGGCGTGACCATGACCGACCAGCCCGCCTTTCCTCTCGATCGAGCCGCGTCCGAGGAAGCTGTCCGCGCACTCCTGCGCAGCTTCGGACTGGATCCGGAAGGACCCGAACTGAAGGACACGCCGACCCGGGTGACCGATTTCTGGGGCGAGCGGCTGGCGGGTTACGGGGTGGATCTCTCGGCCGAACTGAAACCACTGCCCGGCGACCTGGCGCCAGTGCCCATCATCCTCGACCGCATCCCCTTCGTCAGCACCTGCGAGCACCACTTGGCCCCCTTTGAAGGCCACGCCACCATCGGCTACCTACCCGGGGAAGGAGGCACCGTGGGTCTCAGCAAGCTCGTGCGCGTGGTGCAGGCCTATGCCTGGCGACTGCAGGTGCAAGAGCGCATGGCCCATCAGATCGCGGCGGCCCTCCAGCAGCATCTGCGCCCTGCTGCCTGGGGCGTCCAACTGGTCGCTATCCACACATGCATGGGCCATCGAGGCGTGAAAACCCCAGGGGTACCGGTGAAAACCACTCTCCTGGGCGGGCGTTGGGAAGCGGATCCGCCGGGTTCATTCAGGTAGGCGTGCTCCGGATTCCAGTCGGCTGTGTCCCGCCGGGTGTGAATTCTCTACTTCCATTCCGCACCTTCCGGGGTTCAATCTAGTGAAGAGGAGCGCCCATGCCCATCCGACCTGAGCCGCTGGCCCCCGTCGCAGCCTGTCACGCAAACGACCATCGCACCAGCATCCTGGACAAATGCGTGGCCTTCACTCGCGCCGATGAGCTGAAGGCTGTGGGCCTCTATCCCTATCTGCGGGTTATCGAGACTGGTCAGGCCACGGAGGTGGTGGTAGACGGGCGCCCCATGCTGATGCTGGGCTCCAATTCCTACTTGGAACTCACCAGCCATCCCCATGTGAAGGCCCGGGCCGTAGAGGCCATCCAGCGGTACGGCACTGGTTGTGCGGGTTCCAGGGTCCTCAATGGTACCCTGCCCATCCACGTGGAGCTGGAACGGCGGCTGGCGGCACTGGTGGGCAAGGAGGCCGCCCTGGTCTTCCCCACGGGCTTCCAGACTAACCAGGGCGTGGTCTCCAGCCTGGTGCAACGGGGAGAGTACATCGTCGCGGACAAGTACATCCACGCCTGCATCCTCGATGGTGCGGGGCTGTCCCCTGGCACCCTGCACCGCTTCAACCACAACGACATGGAAGACCTGGAGGCCACACTCTCCGGACTTCCTCCGGGGGCCCCTGCCCTGGTGATCACAGAAGGCGTGTTCTCCATGGAAGGGGATGTGTGCAACCTGCCGGAGATCGTTCGCCTCGCCAAGACCTATGGGGCGCAGGTGATGCTGGACGATGCCCACGGCCTGGGGGTGTTCGGGCCGGGCGGATCGGGGACGGTGGCCCATTTTGGCCTTACGGACGAGGTGGACCTCATCATGGGCACCTTCTCCAAGTCCCTGGGCGCCATTGGGGGCTTCATCGCTGGCAGTGAGCGGGCCATCAACTACTTCATGCACAATGCCCGCCCCTTCCTGTTCTCCGCCTCCGCCTCCCCGGCCAGCGTGGGCGCGGTGCTCGGTGCCCTGGAGGTGATGGAGGCCGAGCCGGAGCGCATCCAGCGCCTGTGGGATAACACCCATTTCCTGAAGCAGGGTCTGGTGGACCTCGGCTTCGATACGGGTGCCAGTGTCTCGCCGGTGATCCCGGTGGTGATCGGCGACTTTGACCGTTGCCTCCAGGCCTGGCGTCTGCTCCAGGACAAGGGGATCTTTGTGAATCCCGTGGTGCCGCCCGGTGTGCCGGCCCATCGGAGCCTCATCCGCATCTCCGTAACCGCCGGCCACACCCGCGACCAGCTCACCCATGCCCTGGAGGTCTTCGAGGCCGTCGGCCATCAACTCCATATCCTCGACAGGCACGTATGAACGAGGGACTCCGTGTCGATCCGGTTGCCGATGTGGAGCCGTTCATCCGATTCCCCTTCCGCCTGCACCAGCACGAGCCCCACTGGGTTCCACCGCTGCTCCTTGAGCGGAGGGAATTCCTGGATCCCCGACGGAATCCGGTCTTCGAATACGCCAAGGTACAGCCCTTCCTGGCCCGCCGGGATGGCGAGGTGGTGGGCACCATCGCGGCCGTGCGCAACGACCGCTATGGGAAGTTCCACCCGGATGAGACCCACGTGGGCTTCTTCGGCCTCTATGAAGCCATCCCCGACCAGGCCGTGGCCAACGCCCTCTTCGACGCCGCCTGTGCCTGGATGAAGGCGGAAGGCAAGTCTGTGCTTCGCGGCCCTGTGAACCTAACCACCAACGATGTGGTGGGTCTGCTGGTGGATGGTTTCGACGACGATCCGGCCATCCTCATGCCCTACAATCCGCCCTATTACGGCCAACAGTTCGAGGCCGCCGGATTCACCAAGGCCAAGGACCTCTACGCCTACTACATGGCGGTAAAGGACTACCATGGCCAGTTCGACGCCATGGCCCAGCGGCTCCAGGAGAGTGGCCAGTTCAAGATCCGGCCCGTGGACCTCGCAAAGTGGACCCTGGAACTGGAGTTTGTCCGCAGCACTTACAACGTCGCGTGGGTGAACAACTGGGGCTTCGTGCCTTGGACAGATCGCGAACTGGCCTTCATCGCCAAGGAACTCAAACCCCTGATCAATCCGCGCCTCGCCTTCGTCGCCGAGGTTGATGGGACGCCTGCGGGGTTCCTCATCGCCGTGCCGGACGCACACGAGGCCATCAAGCTTGCCAAGGGTCGCCTGCTCCCCTTCGGCCTGCTCCGCATCCTGTGGAAACTCAAGGTGCAGGGCTGCCGCCGCCTCCGCACCGTGGCCATGGGCGTGCTACCCCCGTTCCGCCGACAGGGCGTGGATGCCTTCCTCGTGCATCACCTTTCCGTCCAGGCCAGGAAGCTGGGGTTCGACGGTTCTGAACTGGGCTGGATCCTGGAGGACAACATGCCCATGCTGGCCCATCTGGACCGCCTTGGCGCCCACCGCACCAAGACCTATCGCGTGTACGACCGAGCCATCTAGTGTGGTGTCCCGCGAGAGCTCGGATCATCCTCCACGCTGAGACAACACACTTGGCAGGGGTTTGGGGGGAGGCTTCAGGTCCGCGAGCACTCTCGAGCGGGAGCACGCCCTGTGCGCGATACCTGGAGGGCAGTGCCCCCAAAGGGGTGACAGATCCGGCACGCATGCGTGCCAGATCGCCAGGGGGGCCATGCCCCGATGACCATAGATCCCAGACAACGCAAGCGTTGGCTGGGGGAAGTGTGCTGGCCCTTCCCGACGTTAACCCCGTTATTTCAGGGCCAGCACACTAGGAGGCTGTCCATGCTGGCACTGGTCACCGGGGGGCACGGCTTCATCGGTTCCCACCTCTGCCAATGGCTGGTTGCGGAGGGGCACCAGGTGCGGGTGCTGGCCAGGGCGGGCAGCGATCTGTCCACTCTGTCCGGCCTGAAGGTGGACGTCTTCCGCGGCGATCTCCTCGGGCCCCTGGATCTGTCCGAGGCCCTGCGGGGGGTGCACTGGGTGTTCCATCTGGCGGGCAAAGTGAAGGGCTTTTGCGAGGCGGATCTGATGGGGGTGAACCGGGATGGCACCCGGCGGCTTACGGAGGCCTGTGCGACCCACGCCCCGGAGCTGCGCCGATTCCTGCTGGTGTCCAGCCTCGCCGCCGCGGGACCCAGTACCGGTGGGGCCAAACCCCTGACCGAAGCGGACCCACCCTGCCCCCTCACCTGGTATGGCCGAAGCAAACTAGAGGCCGAGCGGGTGGTACGGGCTTCGGGACTTCCCTGCGTCATCCTGCGCCCACCAGTGGTCTTCGGGCCCAGGGATCGGGATGTGCTGAGCGTCTTCCGCCTCGCCAAGTGGGGCCTGGTGCCCATCCCCGGGCATAGGGAGCGCCACTACTCCATCATCTTCGCGCCGGACCTGGCCGAGGGGTTGCTCCGCGCGGCCGAGGCGCCTGTGCCTTCGGGCGAAATCATCCCCCTGGTGAACCTGGAGGCAGTGACCTGGGCGGATCTGGGTCGTCGCTTCGCCCGGACCCTGGGG
>CAIXHJ010000280.1 GCA_903919165.1 uncultured Holophagaceae bacterium | reverse complement strand
GCGGGTATGGCCGCCTGCTACCACCCAGACGCGACCTTCGAGGACCCGGCCTTCGGCCGCCTGGATCGCGAAGCCACCTGCGCCATGTGGGCCATGCTTCTGGGTCGATCCGCGGATCTTGTCGTTACCCATCAGGTGCTGAGTAATGCGGGTCCGGAGGTTGCGGCCCACTGGGAGGCACGCTACACCTTCACCCGCACGGGGCGACCGGTGATTAACCGCATCGAGGCGACCTTTACTCTCGAGGACGGACTGATCCGCAGGCACCGGGACCAGTTCCGTTTCTGGGGCTGGGCCCGGCAGGCCTTCGGTCCGGTCGGCTTCCTGCTTGGCTGGGCCCCCTGGTTCCAGGCCAAGGTGAGAGCGGAAGCCCTCCGCGCCCTGGCGGCCTACCGTGCGAAAGTCCCATCGCGCTAGCCCACACCCATCGCACGCAGGCCCTCCAAGAGGGTTTCGTAGCGATCTGGTTCGGCCTGGAAAATCATGTGGAATGGCTTGGGGGCGAGATCTTCCCTGACATCCCACAGGACTGTCAGAAGGGTTTCTCCGTCCTTGGGAGGCGCATCCTGCAGCAGCTGATCCGCTTCCAGAACCAGGAAGGTGCCACCCTCCACAAGATCGGAGAGGGCATCCCGCAGGGCGTCCCAAGTGCCACCGAAGTGAGGCGGGAACTGGGCCGCGGCGGCCCATTCATCCATCAGGCCCCGCCGGGTGCGCATGCGGGAGCCACGCAGCCACCAGAGGGGCGAATGATCAGCCGCGGCCTCCATCACGCTATTCGCACGCCCCCGACAAGGCTGGATCAAGGGGCCGTCCGAACCCGTGGGAAGGGCCAGATCCGTCATTTCACTTCATGGAAGCTGCGGTAGTGGTCGGCAGAGTACCAGGCCCGGCCGTCGCTGCCCGTGATGAGCCGTTCGGCGCCACGGTTGCGGCCTTCTGCCTTGGGTCGCACGTCCCACTCCCGGTACTCGATGCGCTTCCGGCGCTCGTTGTAACGGGGCAACAGCCCTTCGTAGTTACCGAAGACCCGCCCCCCCACGTAGCCCGGCGGGGCGAAACCATGTTGGCGGATGTAGGCGAGGGTTTCCCGCGCGTGGGTGGGAATAGGATCCATTGGGGAGGCTTGGACTTGCGCCTGAGTTGGGCCCGGCTGGGGCATTCCTGGGTCGGGTCCACAGGCAGCCAGAGGCAGAAGGGCCACGACGCAGACCAGGCCCGCGGCCAGGTGCGTCAGGATCCTTTGCCAACGGGTCATGAATCCTCCGTTCGTGAGCAGTGTAGCCGCTCAGGACTTCTTCGCGCGCCCGGCCTCCAGCACCCCTCCCAAGCGCTTGTCGGAACGGAGGAGCAGGAAGGCGAAGATAAGCCCGGCGAGGCCCAGCCCCGCGAACATGACCTGGGTGGCCGTGTAGGTACCTGTCAGGTCGCGCAGCTTCCCGTTCAGGAAGGGAAAGAGACCGAGTCCTATATTCTGAATGGCCGTCATCAGGCCAAAAGCCGTGCCCACTCGCTTCTCATCCACCACCAGGGGCACTGAGGGCCACATGGCAGCGGGCACTAGCACGAAGGCCGCGCCCAGTAGGACCATCATCGGGATGGGGCTCCAATGGGTGATTCCCATCAGCAGGTGGGCAGGGATCAGGATGAGCGAGCCCAATACCATGAGCGATGCGCGTCGGCCGATGCGGTCCACCAGGTCCCCGGCGAAGGGCGCGAAGATCATGGAGGCGGCGATGACGATGCTGGTGATGCCCGGCGCCGTGGTGAACATGTGGGTGAAGTTGAAGAACACCTGAGACAGGAAGCTGCCAGAACTGGCGCTCACCAGGGGCAACTGCCACTTGTCGTGGAACATGTCCGTCGAGAGGGCGGTAAAGGGGAAGATGGCACTGTAGAAGGTCACGCAGAGCAGCACCACGAACCAGTAGGAGGACGTGAACTTCTTGATGTCAGAAAAGACGATTATGTCCCCGGCCTCGGGCTTGGGGAGCGCCAGAATCCTCTCGCCGTGCCGGTCCATCAGATTGAAAGCCAGATTGCATAGCACCGAGAATAGGCATAGGAGGGCTGCGGCCCAGAGGGCCGTTCGGAAGCTGCCCGAATAGGTCGCGATGAGCTCCTCCGTGTTGAAGCTGAACAGGGTGCCAATGCGACTAATGGTGAGCGAGATGCCGAAGGCCATGGCCATCTCCTTGCCCTTGAACCAGCGGCTGATGATGGCGCTCTGGACCACGATGAGAGACTCGGATCCCGCCCCGAAGATCAGGCGGCCACCGAAGAGCATCCACTTGCTCCTGGCCATGGCCACCATCACGGCGCCCAGAAAGATGAGGCTGCTGAAAAGGAGGCTGGCCCGGCGGGGGCCCAGCTTGTCGTAGAGCATGCCACCGAAAAAAACGATGGCAATGGCAGCCACGGAGTAGGCCGTGTAGAGGTTCCCGATGGTGGTTCGGTCGAGCTGCAGCTCCCGCATCAGCGTGGTCTCCAGCGCCCCGATGCTGTCGTAGGCGAAATAGCTACCGAAGACCAGAAGGCTGATGAACAGGAGGATCGTGAACCGATAGAGGCGGGTGCTCGGATGGAAGGCCCCGGGGGTCTCAGTGGTCATCGCGGGATCCTTTGTCGGCCTGGGTGTTGCTTGGATTGGAGGTCGGGGGCCCTGGAGGCCGGAACCACCGATGGTCCCATGGCCCCAACGCGCTGCGACAGGGTCTTTTGCTGGGTTCGGAAGACCTCTTTACTTGGTCCCCTGTCAGAGTGGTTCTCTATCCGCGCGCTTTGCCCGATAGTTGTCTCCGATGGCCAACCCGACCCGGCGCACCTGCCCCAGCTGCCAATCCCGCCTTTCACTTCTCGCGGCGGAATGCCCGGAGTGTGGCCTGGCGTTGGCACCACCCCGGCAGGGCCGTCCCCTGCTCTTCCAGACTTCCGCCTTGGCCCAGGCAACCTTCGATCCTCCGCCACGGGCACTCACGGCACCCGCTCTCGGACGGGTGGCCCCGGTGGCCGTAGAGGTTAGTCCCGAGGAGTTGGTACGACCCGGTCATCCAGAGCCTCTGTCGGTCCCAGCCACCAAGCCGACCCTCGGTATTGAGGAACCCGCCGCCAGTTTTTGGCCCTTGGTCAAGGTCGAAGCCAGCGAGGCTCTGCTGCTGGCCCTGGTCCAGGGATTGGCGCTGCTGTTGCCGGCCTTGACGCTGGGCGTTCCCTTCTTCCGGTTGTTCGCGGGTGCCTGGCTCCTGGTTCTCCCCTACTTGCTCGCGATTTCCTGGTTCCTTTTCATGGCGCCCCTGGTGCTTACAGGACAGTCCCCGATGATGGGGTTCTTTGGCGTCACCCTGCCTGAGAACACGCCGGAACGGCGTCTGGCCTTCTCCCTGGTCCACCTGCTCTCGGTGCTCTGCTTCCCCTTGAGCTTCCTCTGCATGGTGCTCGGCCCCCGCCACCAGACCCTGGCCGAACTGCTCAGCGGCCAGGAGCTCCTGTCCCGCCCCACCTCCCGCATGCGGTGACTGGGTGAGGCGGCTACTCCACCAGGGGCTCCAGGTGGTAGGGAATCGAGATCACGATGGTCTTGGGCTTCATCAGCAGCGTGGTCTTGATGCGCAGGGCGGTCTGGTTGTGCAGCACGTTGGCCCACCAGTGGCCCGTGACGAACTCCGGGAGGATCACGGTGATGGTGTACTCGGGCTCGGCCCGCCGCATGCGATCCAGGTCGTCCACGATGGGTTCCACGATCTTCCGGTAGGGACTCTGGATTACGCGCAGCGGAATGCCCTCGCAGTAGTTGGGCCAATCGGAACGGAGCTTGCCCAGGGCTGCACTCTCCCGACCGTGCTCGTCGGGGAAATCCACGAAGAGCGCCTCGACCTGCCCGTGCTCCGCAATGGCCTTGGCGTAATTGAGAGACTGGACTACACCTGAATGGATGCCTGATACCAGCACCACCACCCGGTTCTTGCGCGGGCTGATGAAGTCCGCGCGGCTTCCCGCCAGGATGGATTTCACCCGGATGTAGTGACGGTGGATCTGCAGGAACAGCCACACCATCATCGGGATCAAGACCACCACCAGCCAGGCGCCGTGGACGAACTTGGTGATGGCGATGTCGAGCATGACGATGCCCGAGGCCACCATGCCGATGCCATTGATCAGCGCTTTGCTCAACCATTGGGGTTCCCTGGCCTTGAGCCGGATCCAATGAATCACCATGCCTGCCTGGGAGATGGTGAACCCCGTGAACACACCCAACGCATAGAGCGGCAGCAGGAGGTCGGTATTGGCATGCAGGAGGAAGACCAGGAAGCAGCTGAGGCCTGTGAGGATGAGGATGCCGTTGGAAAAGACCAGGCGATCCCCCTGGCTGGCGAACTGCCGGGGCAGGTAGTTGTCCTGGCCCATGAGGGCCGCCAGGCGGGGGAAGTCCGCGAAGGCAGTATTGGCCGCCACAACCAGGATGGCGAAGGTGAAGGTCTGCGTGAGGTAATACATCAGCTTGGGAAGCCCGTGGGTGACATCGCCATAG
>CAIXHJ010000279.1 GCA_903919165.1 uncultured Holophagaceae bacterium | reverse complement strand
CTTCCACGGCCGCTTCCAGGAAGGCCCCGAGTACGATGAAAGCCGCTACGCTTTCGCAGCCGCGGAGAAAGGCACGTTCCCACTGGAGGTTTTGGAGATTGGCCCGCGCGACTTCATCGAGCAGATCCGGAAGGTCATCTACCATCTGGACTGCCCCGTGGCCGGTCCGGGTTCCTTCCCCCAGTACATGGTGTCTCGATTGGCTAGTCGCCACCGCAAGGTGGTCCTGGGAGGACAGGGCGGTGACGAGGTCTTCGGAGGATACGTGCGATACCTCGTGGCCTACTTTGAGCAATGCATCAAGGGGGCCATTGATGGAACCACCCACTCGGGCCAGTTTGTGGTCACGTACGAATCCATTATCCCGAACCTTGGAATGCTGCGGAACTACAAGCCCTTGCTGCGCGAGTTCTGGCGCGAGGGCCTGTTTGAGGACATGGACCGCCGGTATTTCCGTTTGGTCAACCGGGCTCCGCTCCTGCAAGACGAGGTGAACTGGTCCGTCCTCGGGGACTATTCCCCCTTTGACACTTTTCGGGGCATCTTCCAAGGAAGCAATGTCCAGGAACGGTACTTCGACCGCATGACGCACTTCGATTTCAAGACCCTGCTGCCTGCCCTGTTGCAGGTGGAAGACCGCGTGAGCATGGCCCATGGCCTGGAGTCCCGCGTGCCGATCCTGGACAATCCTTTGGTCGAACTGGTCGCGGCCATACCCGCGAACATCAAGTTCAAGAACGGAACCCTCAAGAGCCTCTTCAGGAACGCCGTTCAGGACCTCCTGCCGCCTGCCATCCTGCAGCGCCAGGACAAGATGGGGTTCCCTACGCCGCTGACCGAATGGCTTCAGGGCCCCGCGCGTGAGTTCATCATGGACGTTTTCTCCTGCCAGAAGGCCCAGCAACGGGAGTTGGTGAACAACGGCCGCGTCCTGGCCGGACTCGAGAAGGAGCCGCGGTACGGGCGCAAGCTGTGGGGGTTGCTCTGCCTGGAGCTTTGGCAGCAGGAATTCCACGACCGGGCAGGGGAGTACCGGGCTCTGGCGTCAAAGGCCGGTGAACAGTGAACCGCGATTCCTCGTCCCGCAGGCGCTCTACTCTTCGCGGAGGATCATGTGCGCGAGGCAGATGGCGGGAAGGTCCAGGCGCGCCTTGGTTCCCGGCAAACGCTTGAGGTAAAGCCTTGCCTCGCGTCGCAGATCCTGCGCGGTTGCGCGCTTCAGGATCAGATCCCGCAACGGCTTCCCCTCCTCCGTCTCGAAAACACCGGAAGCCGCCTCCAGGAATTCCCTCTCCTGCAAGGCGGGGAAGAACGCCTTTCGCACGGCCTCCAAGGGGTCCTCCGCTTTGGCGCTCGCGGTGAACGCCTTGATGCGGGCCGCGCCCATGCGCACGACCTCCGTGACAGAGACCTCCACGGTGTCCCCGATGAGCAGGTCGTCAACCAGCCAGAAGTCTCGGTCCAACAGGATGGGCGCGCATAACCCGTTCCAGATGACCAAGGCACAAGAGCCCTGAGGGGAGCTAACCAAGAGGTAGTCTTCTCCATCGCAGGCCACGTTCTTCGCCTCCAGGTACTGAAGGCCGTGGCTCCCGAACAGCGGCCCCGCGCCGAGTGTCGTCAAGAGCTTGTGCTTGCCGTCCTTCCGGCAGACGACCAGCCCACAGTAGGCGGGATATCCCACTGAGTATTCCTTCAAGCCAGCAAGCAAGGGCAAAGCTATCCTGACGGGTCTGCTGGGGTCCGCCCGCTCCCTGCCGTAGCGCTTGAGCACCACCGGCTTCACTGCGTCGGTGAGAAAACCAACGTGTTGGCCCAGGGAAGGACGCATCAGGGGCCCTTCTCCGCTCGGCTGGGTTTGGGCCAGGGCACCTCTCTCGCGGAGCTTCCATACTCTCTGGATGGACCGGCTGGGCACATCTACGCGCACCAACCGGTCCTTGAAGGT
>CAIXHJ010000278.1 GCA_903919165.1 uncultured Holophagaceae bacterium | reverse complement strand
GTTGTGCTGGTTCACCCAGACGGCGGGCTCCTCGACCTTGGTGCGGATCCAGAGCGTGAACAGGGCCGGGATCACGCCCACGAAGAACATGACGCGCCAGCCGAACCGGGGCAGGATCGTGGCGGCGGCAATGGCCGCGAGGATGTAGCCCAGGGCCCAGCCGCCTTGCATGAGGCCGATGGCCTTACCCCGGTGCTTGGCGGGCCAAGTCTCCGAGACGAGCAGCGCACCAGAAGCCCATTCACCGCCCATGCCCAGACCGAGGATGGTGCGGGCAATGGCGAGCTGGACAAGGTTCTGGGACAGACCCGAAAGGCCCGAGCAGATCGAGAAGATGAGCACCGTGGCCATGAGGGCCTTCTTCCGCCCGAAGCGGTCGGCCATGGCCCCGAACAGGATGCCGCCGAAGGAGGAGGCGAAGAGGGTCACTGTCACCATGAAGCCGGCCACGGCGGGATTCAGGTGCCACTCCTCCATGATGGTCTTCAGACAGAAGACGTAGAGCATCACGTCGAAGGCATCCAGCATCCAGCCGGCCTTGCCCGCGACCAGCGCGTACCACTGGTTGCGGGTGATCTCCTTCCACCAGGGAGCCGTGGGATCGATTGGGATGGCGGTTCCATTGCTCATGGGGATGCCTCCAGAATGGGATTTGCATGGAAGAGGATATGCAGGAAGAGTATCAGTAGAGTCCACCTCTTTGGTCCCCGGGACCATCCCAATCGAGTTGACCCGACATGCCGACCCAGCCGCCCGCCCCAGCAGGGGCTTCCACGCTCCGGGTGGAGGCCTTGGGCGATCGGGCCCTGCTGGTCATCCTCGGGAAGGGCATTGATCCGGGTGTGAACGATCAGGTGCATAAGCTGGCAGCCCTGCTCCGGGAACGGAGGCTCCCGGGTGTCCACGATCTGGTTCCGGCCTACGCCACCATAGCTGTGCATTACGACCCAGCCGTCTGGTCGGGGGGAAAGGTCCCTCCGCACGAGGCGCTGAGGCGCGAGATCCTCCGTCTCTGGAAGAGCGCCGGGTCCGCGCCGCTTCCAAACCCACGACTGGTGGAGATCCCCGTGTGCTACGGGGGCGCCTTCGGACCTGACCTGGCCGAAGTGGCCGCCCTGTGCGCCCTGTCCGAGGAGGAGGTCATCACCCGGCACACCGCCGTGTCCTACCGGGTCTACATGATCGGCTTTTCTCCAGGATTCGCCTATCTGGGGGGCCTGGACGCGACCATCGCGGCGCCCCGGCGGGCGACGCCCCGGACCGCGGTCCCGGCGGGTTCGGTGGGTATCGCGGGCATGCAGACGGGCATCTATCCGCTGGCGTCCCCTGGCGGCTGGCAGATCATCGGGCGGACCCCGGAGCACCTGTTCCTTCCCGCCCAGGAGCACCCCTGCCTGCTCAACCCAGGCGACCGCCTGCGGTTCGTCCCCATCGACGCGGAGGCCTTCCAGGCTTGCGCGGTGGAGGGTCCGTGAGCCTCCGCGTCGAATCCTTCGGGCTGCTCACCACGCTTCAGGACCTTGGGCGCAGGGGCTTCCAGCACCTGGGCGTGGGTCCCGGTGGCGCCATGGATGAGGTCTCCCACCGGCTGGCCAATCTCCTGCTGGGGAATCCAGCCCATGCCCCCACGATGGAGATGACCCTCACGGGCTCCAACCTGCTCTTCGAAACCGAGTCGTTGATCACACTGTGCGGCGCCGATCTCTCTCCCAAGATCGAGGACCAGCCGGTTCCGCTCTGGCGGCCCGTGCTGGTGAGGGCTGGCGCCCGGCTCAAGTTCGGCAGGCCGGTCCAGGGGGTCCGTTGCTATCTAGCCGTGGAGGGCGGCTTCCGGATCCCAAGCGTCATGGGTAGTGCCAGCACCCATCTGTCCGCTGGCTTCGGAGGTTTCCAGGGCCGGGCCCTCAAGATCGGGGATCGCCTGGAAACCGGACCCTGCCCCGGGGATCGCTACCCGACGCTCCGGCAGCGCTTCCATCAGGGTCAGCGCCCATTCCTGGGTCCGGGTTGGTTCGCTCCCTGGTCCCGGGAGTTGGACTTCATCCAGCCTGCGACCCTCCGCTTCACGACCGGCCCCCAATGGCCCTTGTTGACGGGCGAATCGCGGCAGAGCCTCCTGGAGACTGTCTTCAAGGTGGCGCCCAATTCGAATCGCATGGGCATTCGGATGCAGGGGCCAAGGCTGTCCCTGGAACAACCGCTGGAGATGATTTCTTCGGGGGTGGCCACGGGCACCCTCCAGCTTCCCCCCGACGGTTCCCTCATCCTCCTCATGGCCGATCGGCAGACGACGGGCGGCTATCCGCGGCTTGGCGAAGTAGCCTCGGTGGATCTCCCCAAGGCGGCCCAGCTCCGTCCAGGGGAGACCATGCGGTTTTCGACCGTGTCCCTCGAAGAAGCCCAGGAGTTGCTTCTCCGCCGCGAAGAGCGTTTCCGCGACCTGGAGCAGATTCTGGCCGACCAGCAAACAAGGTGATCCCATGGGCAAGACCATCGACCTCAACTGCGATATGGGTGAAAGTTTCGGAGCCTGGACCATGGGCCGGGACGAGGACCTCCTGGAACTGATCACCAGCGCCAACATCGCCTGCGGGTTCCATGCGGGCGATCCGGCGACCATGATGCGCACAGTCCAACTTGCCGCAGCCAAGGGCGTGGCCCTGGGGGCCCACCCCTCCCTCCCGGACCTGCAAGGCTTCGGGCGCCGGACCATGGGCATCACTCCCGAGGAGGCGCGCGGGCTGACCCTCTACCAGGTGGGTGCCCTGGACGCCTTCGCGAGGGCCGCTGGAACCAGCCTCCGTCACGTCAAGCCCCATGGGGCCCTGTACAACATGGCGGCCAAGGACAGGGCCCTGGCGGAGGCCATCGCTTGTGCCGTACGGGATTTCGAGCCATCCCTGATCTTGGTGGGCCTGAGTGGCAGCGCATTGATCGGGGCCGGCCAAAAAATCGGCCTGAGCTGCGCCAGCGAAGTCTTCGCGGATCGCGGGTACGAGGCGGACGGCAGCCTCTCTCCGCGAGGCGAGCCAGGGGCCCTGATCACGGACGAGGAATTCGCCGTGTCGCGGGTGCTGCGCATGGTGCTGGAAGGCCGGGTCGAGAGCAGGACAGGCGTGGATGTGGCAATCAAGGCTGAAACAGTCTGCATCCACGGCGATCAACCCAAGGCACTGGCCTTCGCCCGTCGGCTGCGCAGGGCACTGGAGGAAGCCGGAGTCGAGGTCCGTGCTCTCTAGCTGATCCCATCATCAAATATCATCCCTGCACTTATCTTCCATTGATGGTCCTGGGCGGCGCTATGCTAGCTCTCCCAGTCAAGGAGATTCACATGCATCCGTCCCGAATCGCGTTGGCTCTTCTGCTTGCCGGAGGCTTCGTCTCGGCCCAGTCTCCCGCCGCTCCAAAGGCCGTCGCGGACAAGGCCCCCACCGCTGGTCAGGTGATGGATCGCCAGCTCGCCAACCTCGAGAGCGAATTCGTGCCAGCCGCCGAGGCCATGCCTGAGGCCACGTTCAACTTCGCCCCCGCCAGCGGCGAGTTCAAGGGCGTGAAGACCTTCGCGGAGCAGGTCCGCCACGCGGCCTCCGCCAACTTCATGTTCAGCGCCGGCATCGCGGGTGAAAAGGCCCCGGCGGATCTCGGCGGCGAGAGCGGCCCAGAAGCCCTCAAGACCAAGGCCGACATCATCAAGTACCTGAAGGATTCCTTCGCTTACTCCCACAAGGCCTTCGCCGGCATTACGGACGCCAACGCCACCGCGGCCATCCCGACGCCCTGGGGCAAGGGTTCCACCACGCGCCTGAGCCTCGCCTCGCTGACCGTCGCCCACGCCTTCGATCACTATGGCCAGATGGCCGTGTACCTGCGCATGAACGGCATCATTCCCCCGGCCAGCCGCAAGCCGTAATCCATGCCGACACTCCGCCGCATCGCCTCTATCGCACTGGCCGCTACGTTTCTGTCATGGCTCCAGGCCCAGGTCCCCGCGAGGGATGCGGCGGATTTGCAGAAACAACTCGATCGCCTGCAAACCATGGGCAGCGTGCTCTATATCGCCGCCCATCCCGATGACGAAAACACCGCCGTGCTCGCCACCCTGTCCAAGGGCCGGAACCTCCGCACCGCCTACCTCTCCATGACCCGGGGCGGCGGTGGCCAGAACCTCATCGGTCACGAATTGGGTGACGACCTCGCGGCCATCCGCACCCAGGAACTGCTCGCCGCGCGTCGCATCGACGGTGCCGAGCAGTTCTTCACATCCGCAGTGGATTTCGGCTATTCCAAGACCGCGGAAGAATCCTTGCGGATCTGGAATCACGACAAAGTCCTTGGCGATGTCGTGCGCACCATCCGGACTTTCCGCCCGGATGTCATCCTCACGCGTTTTCCCCCGGATGAGAGGGCAGGTCACGGCCACCACATCGCTTCGGCCATGCTCGCCATCGAGGCCTTCAAGGACGCCGCGGATCCGACCCGCTTCTCCGAGCAACTCAAGAACGGCCTCCACACCTGGCAGGCCAGGCGGTTGCTGTGGAACCACTTCCGCTTTACCGATGACGCCCCCAAGCCCGCCCCAGGGAGCCTCACGCTGGACGTGGGCGCCTATGACCCCCTGCTCGGCAGGTCCTACGGCGAGCTGGCGGCCGAAAGCCGCAGCCAGCATCGCAGCCAAGGCTTCGGCGTGCTGGCCCAACGCGGCCAGCGGGAGGAGAGCTTCGAACTGCTGGCGGGCCATCCCGCGAAGACCGATCTCTTCGAGGGCATCGACCTCACCTGGTCCCGCCTTGCCGGCACCCAGAGGGTGGCCTCACTGCTGCGCGAGGCTCGCATGACCTTCCGCGCCGATCACCCCTCCGCCATCCTGCCCCAGCTCCAACGTGCGCTGCAGTCCCTTCGCACCCTGCCCCCCGACATACAGGCTGAGCCTCTCGTATCCACCAAGGCCGCGGAACTGGAAGAGTCCCTCCGGGCCGCTGCCGGGCTCTGGGTGGAAGCCATCGCCGACCGGCAGAGCGCCGCACCGGGAGATCGCCTCACCGTGAACGCCGCCGTACTGGTGCGCGGAGGCAGCCCCCTGATGCTGGAGTCCCTCACGCTTGAAGCCTTGACTGTTGATGGCTCCCGCGTCCTGGAGGCACGCAAGGATGGCAAGCCCCTGCCAGACAATCTGCCCAGGAAAGAGGCCTTCACGTTCACCATTCCGGTGGACACGCCGCTGAGCCAACCCCATTGGCTGGGAGGACCTGGCGCAGAGTCCTGGGCGGGCCTTCCCGAGTCGCCCGCACCCTTCCGCCTGCGGACCCGCGTGGCCCTCGCCGATGGCGCCTTTGACGTGGTGGTCCCCATACGGTACCGCTTCAGGGACCCCGTCCTCGGCGAGCGCTACCAGCCCTTGGCCGTGGTGCCCCCCGCCCTCGTGAATCTAGATGAGAACGTGCAGATGTTCGCTGGGCCCAGGGCGAAGGACGTGCGCTTGAAGGTGATCAGAGGTGCTTCGACCGCATCGGGCCGGGTGCGCCTCCAGGTGCCCGCCCCGTGGAAGGTGGAGCCCTCGGAGCTTCCCTTCACATTGGCCAGCCCTGGGGAGGAGAAGGAACTGTCCTTCCGCCTCACACCTCCCCCCATGACGGCCTCGGGTGAGCTGCGAGTGGAAGTGGACACAGGTGCGGGATTCGCACCCGCTCACAGCCTGGTGAAGCTGGATTACCCGCACATCCCTCTGCAGACCCTCCTCCCGGAGGCGAGGGCACGCCTGGAGCGCTTCGACCTGAAGCACAACGGCCGCCGCATCGGCTACGTCATGGGTGCCGGCGACGATATCCCTCAGGCTCTGCGCCGCATCGGCTACGAGGTGGAACTGCTCACGGACGAGGCCCTGGCCCGGGAGGACCTCGCGCGGTTCGATGCGATCGTGCTGGGCATCCGCGCCTACAACACCCGTCCCGCCCTGCATACCCTCAAGGAACACCTGCACACCTACGTGGCGGCGGGTGGAACCGAGGTGGTGCTCTACACCGTGAACACCGGCTTCCCCGGCATCAACGCCGCCATGGTCACAGACACCATCGGCCCCTACCCCTTCAAGGTGGGCCGGAAGCGCGTCACCGACGAGACGGCGCCCGTCCGGTTCCTCTTTCCTGACCACCCCGTGTTCCACCGACCCAACGAGATCACGGCGAAGGATTTCGACGGGTGGATTCAGGATCGGAGCCTCTACCATGCTGAAGGCTGGGACGCCCACTACACGGCCCTTCTGGGCATGTCGGATCCCGGTGAACCCGAGGACGGCGGTGCCCTGATCGTGGCGAAGCATGGGAAGGGAACCTACGTGTACACGGGTCTCGCCTTCTTCCGCCAGCTGCCGGACGGCGTACCCGGCGCCACGCGCCTCTTCGCCAATCTCCTGGCCCTGGGACATGCCCATGAATGAACCCATGAATAAGGATGTCCCGCCTCTGCTCGGATCCTGGAAGCGGATCTATGCCGTCGTCCTGGGCGAGTTGCTGCTCTGCATCCTGCTCTTCCGGCTCTTCTCCTGGGCCTTCTCGTGAGCCGCCTGGACTGGTTCGTCCTCGGCGGCGCCCTGCTCTTCGTCGTCCTGTGGGGCCTCTACAAGGGGCGCGGCGCCACCACCGGCGAGGGCTACATCGGCGGGGGCCGCGATCATCGCTGGTGGCTCATCGGCCTTTCCATCATCGCCACGCAGACGAGCGCCATCACCTTCCTCTCCACGCCGGGCCAGGCCTACGTGGACGGCATGCGCTTCGTGCAGTTCTATTTCGGCCTGCCGCTGGCGGCCGTCATCCTTTCCATCACCATCCTTCCGCTCTACCACCGGCTGAAGGTGTCCACGGCCTACGAGATCCTGGAGGCGCGGTTCGATCTGAAGACGAGACTCCTCGCCGCGGGTCTCTTCCTCATTCAGCGGAGCCTCGCCGTGGGCCTCACCATCTTCGCGCCGGCCCTGGTCCTTTCGGTGCTGCTGGGGTGGAACCTCCACGTCAACATTCTGCTGGTCGGCACGCTGGTGATGATCTACACCGTCACGGGCGGCACCAAGGCCGTGGCCTGGGCGCACAGCTCCCAGATGCTGATCATCGCCTGCGGCATGATCCTCGCAGGCGTGATGACCGCCTATCGCCTGCCCTCCCACGTGAGCTTCAGCGATGCCCTCCACGTGGCCGGCGGACTGGGCCGGTTGAACGTCATCGACACGCACTTCGACCCCAACAACCGCTACAACCTCTGGTCCGGACTGATCGGGGGCACCTTCCTCATGCTGTCCTACTTCGGCACGGATCAGTCCCAGGTGCAGCGCTACCTGGCGGGCAGCTCCGTCACACAGAGCCGCCTGGGCCTGCTGCTGAACGGCATGATCAAGGTGCCCATGCAGTTCCTCATCCTGCTGCTGGGCGCTCTCGTCTTCGTCTTCTACCAGTTCCATACACCACCCCTCTTCTTCAACCCGGGTCCCGTGAAGCAGGTCATGGCGAGTCCCGATGCTGCCGCCTACCGGGCCCTTGAGGTGGATTTCGTCAAGGCCCGGGAAGGGCAGAGCCGGATGGCCGAGGCCTACGTCACGGCGCGACACGGTGGGGATGCGGCGCTGATCGCCGCGACCAAGCAGCAGCTCCAGCAGGCCCATGCCGACAGCGAAGCCGTGCGAAGGAAGGGCGTGGCGCTCATCGAAAAGGCCAACCCCGGCACCAAACCAAGCGATACGAACTACATCTTTCTCGCCTATGTGCTCAGCAGCCTGCCCGTGGGCCTCGTGGGCCTTGTCATCGCCGCCGTGTTCTCGGGCTCCATGTCCTCCATGTCCGGGGAGATCAGCGCCCTGGGGGCCACAACGGTGGTGGATCTCTGGCGGCGCCTCATCGGAGGCAGCCAGGGCGTGCGCGAGGTGTGGGTGGGCCGCATCGCCACCTTCGCCTGGGGCTGCTTCGCCATGGCCTTCGCGGAGTACGCCGCCCGCCTGGGCTCCCTCATCGAGGCCGTGAACATCCTCGGTTCCCTCTTCTACGGCACCATTCTCGGCATCTTCATCACGGCCTTCTACGTCAAGCGTGTCAGGGGAGGAGCGGCCTTCTATGCCGCCCTCGTCGCCGAAGTCGGCGTGATCGCCTGCTTCAAGTTCACCAGCATCTCCTTCCTCTGGTACAACCTCATCGGGTGCGCGGCGGTGGTGGGACTCTCCTGGTGCTTCAGCCTGTCCCAGCCCTCGGGAGCTGCCCCCCTTACATCCGAATAGCGGGGCCTTCTTCCAGTCAGGTCGGCCTCTACTTCACGGCCTTGTTCTTGGGGATCTTCGCTTCCTTCGTGTAGCGGTAAATGTGCATGAGCGCGTGGTTGCTTCGAACGTCCCGCGCGCAAACCCTCCAGGGCTTCTTGTCGGATCTAATGAGGGCCAGAACGGACTTTTTCCTTAACTGGAGGATGAGCAGCTGGTGGTCCTTGAAAGCCTCCTGCTTCATGGCCCATACCTGTCCAGGACGCAGCTTGCGCTCACCAGGAGGCAGGGCGCCCCATGTGCTCCTCTGGAGTTCCTCCTTCTTGGCATCCTTGGCGGCCATCTTCGCAGTGGCTGCCTGCACCTTCTGCTCGTAGGCAAGGCGGGCCGGTTCCTCGGCCCACTTCCGGGCCTGGTGCTCACGGGAGAAGGGGCCCACCATTCCGTTGCTGCCTGGCCGCTGGGCCCACCAACCCTTGGTGCCCTTCCAGTAGAGGGTGCCCTTGGCACCGACCAGCGAGAAGGCCTGCTGCATTCCGTGAAAAG
>CAIXHJ010000277.1 GCA_903919165.1 uncultured Holophagaceae bacterium | reverse complement strand
GTACCAGTCGGGATTGAAGGCGGACCTCGACATGAAGGCGGGATTCAGGGATGCGAACCTGGGCCTCTTCGCCAACGATGGTCTGAGCACAGCTTCCCTCGGTACCGACCTCCGGGCCGCGACCCTCCTGACTGCATCCCAGCCAATGGCGGCGGGGTCCTCGACGCTGGAACTGCCCTCCCAGACAACCCTCGGCGTGCGCCACCGCAATATGCCATTCATGACTTGGGAAGCCGATCTCCGATGGACTTCAGCCGGTCTGCGGGTGCCCTCCTTCGCCAGAGTACAGACGCCTTCGGGCACGGTCTCCGCACCATGGGAACTTCCCCACGGCAGGAGCCACCTGGGGGTGGACGCCTCCACCGAGTTGGAACTAGGGAAATTCTGGACCCTACGAGCCGGCCTGTCCCTCGACCAGCGCAGCGTCGACGCGTCTTACACGGAGCCCCTGCTTGGCGGAGCACCCACAGCAGCCTTCTCCATCGGCGCCGGCTACAAGATCTGGGGCGGCGAATTGAATTTCGGCTACCAGTACCGGCAGAGCCAGGACCAGGACACCACCCGCCTGGATGGCGTCTGGAGCTCCACAGGCTACCGCTCGGTCGGCACCCGCATCCGGATGGAGGGCATGGGGCACCTCATGGCCCTCGGTTACAAGATGACGTTCTAGCCATGACCTGGGGGGGATTCTAGCCATGCGGTTTCTAGGCCCCCACGCCTGCGAGGAGGCCCTGGTTCGTGGAGAACTGCATTCCCTCTGGGTCGCCCCCGCCGCCTTCGGCCGGGTCGCGAAGCTGATTTCCGATGCCCGCGCCGCAGGCGTGATGGTCCACCGCGATCCCATGGAGAGCTTGGACCGACGCAGCCAGGGTCAGCGGCATCAGGGCGTCCTGGGCGAGGGCGGCGCCTTCGCCTACACCTCATTCGAGGAGGTGGCGGCCAAGGTGCAAGCCAAGGGAGATGGCGCGCTGGTATTGGCCCTGGATGGCATCACGGATCCCAACAATCTGGGCGCTATCCTGCGTTCCGCGGCTGCCGTGGCGGTGGATGGGGTGCTGCTCCCCGAACGCCGCTCCGCGGCCGTGAACGAGACGGTAGTCCGCGCCAGCGCGGGCACAGCAGGTCAGGTGCCCGTGTGTAGGGTGGTGAACCTCGGCCGGGCCCTCGACGAGCTGAAGACAGCCGGTGCCTGGATCTATGGCCTGGCAGCCGGGGAAGACAGCCGCGACTACCTAACAGAAGCGTTTGATCGCGCCACGGTGCTGGTCATGGGTGCGGAAGGAGAGGGACTGCACCTCAAGATCCGCGAACGTTGCGATGGCCTGCTGCACATCCCCATGCCTGGGGGCATCGAAAGCCTGAATGTTTCCGCTGCCGCGGCGGTCACGCTGTTCCGCGTGGTGGCGCGGCGAAGCCACCCCAGTTCAGAAGTTTCCCCTTGAGGGTGTTCCGTTGCCGTGATACCTTTCGAGTTCCCTGTCAGGAAAGCCCTGCCTCGCAGTGACCCTGACACGAAGCCCCGGCAGGGGATTCGTTGGGAAGCATTGACAAGCCCCGGGAGGGGCGCCGGACAAGCATGCCGAGATGGCCGAGTGGTTAATGGCAGCAGACTGTAAATCTGCCACGCAACGCGTTACGGAGGTTCGAATCCTTCTCTCGGCACCAGTCCTCCAGACACCCCGTTTTTCTGCGGGAATCGGGAGCGCTGGATCCCGTCCCCAGGTCACCACCGCGGGAATAGCTCAGTTGGTAGAGCGTCAGCCTTCCAAGCTGAATGTCGCGGGTTCGAACCCCGTTTCCCGCTCCAGCCCACGTGGTAGTATTACTTTCCCCACGTGGTTCCTTAGCCCAAATAGCTCAGTGGCAGAGCGCGTCCTTGGTAAGGACGAGGTCGCCGGTTCAATCCCGGCTTTGGGCTCCACTTCGAAACTCTCTGTTTTCACACACTCTCTCAATCTTCCAGGAGGTACCTGTGGCCAAAGAGAAATTTGATCGTTCCAAGCCCCACGTACGAGGGCACGGTCCAATTCAGGTCGACGAACAAATTGCCTGCTATCGCCATCAGCCCTCTGGGAGCCATTGGGACGGAGCCGAGTGGCTGTGGGGTCGCCTGCACCGCTGTGCAGTTCTCACCCCCGCCTACGGAGTTGTTCGCGGCCAACTGATAGGAATAGGTGATGCCATTGATGACCTCAATATCGCTGTAAGTCGGTCCGGCTCCGCTCCAGACCTCTGACCCATCTCGGAACAGGTGATAGGTGAGGGCGCCCGGCCCAACGTATGAGGGCGTGGTCCAGTTCAAGGTCACGTTACCATCACCAGCCATCGCCACGAACCCGAGGGGGATTGATGGGACACCGAACGGCGTCGTGGAGACCGTGGTCGAGTTCTGACCCCAGCCCGCAGTGTTCTGAGCGGCGACGTTGAAGTAGTACATCGTTCCCTTGGTCAAGCCATCAAAAACGTAGATGAGCTGGTTCCAAGTAATATGATCGGTGAGCGAGTCTGGCGAGGTGCCATAAGAGATCAAGTACCCGACCACATCGGAAGCGTTGCTGTAGGCCGGAGCATCCCAGGTCAAGGTCACGTTCTCGAATCCAGCTGTTGCGGTCAGGTTCCTAGGTGCGGTCGGTGTTTGTTCCACTGACATCGGCGTGGCTTGGACGGCGCTGCTGTTCTCCCCCCAACCTATGCTGTTGTTCGCCGAGACCTCGTAATTGTATGTGATGCCGTTCGCGACGGCTAAATCATTATAATCCAGCCGGGTTCCATTCCAGATCAGAGAACCATTACGGAACATATGGTATGTGACCGACCCCGGTCCCAAATAGTTAGGAGCGGTCCAATT
>CAIXHJ010000276.1 GCA_903919165.1 uncultured Holophagaceae bacterium | reverse complement strand
GGTTCTTCACCTCTAGCAGTATCTCGCCCAAAGGATTCACCTCGTTTATCAGAGCATGTTCTCGGTCGTTTCGTTGTACAGGTGGCAGCAGACATAGTGCGTGTCGCTCAACCACCGCACCTGGGGGAGATCCTGCGAACATTCGGGTTTCGCATAGGAGCAGCGGGGATGGAAGGCACATCCCGGCGGCAGGTTCATCGGATCGGGAATCAAGCCTGGGATCGGCTTGAGCTCCGCGCGCCTGTTCTCGATGTCCGGCAGGGAGTCGAAAAGGCCCCGGGTGTAGGGGTGGCGCAGATTGTCGAAGATGTCGGCCAGGGTGCCGCATTCCACGATGCGCCCAGCGTACATGATCCCCACGGAGTCGCACACCTCAGCCACGATCCCTAGGGCATGCGTGATGATGAGCATGGCCATCCGGGATTGCTCCTTGAGCTCTCTAATGAGCTTGAGCACCTGGGCCTGGATGGTGACGTCCAGGGCCGTGGTGGGCTCGTCGGCGATCAGGAGGTCCGGGTTGCAGGCCAGGGCGATGGCGATGATCACGCGCTGCTTCATGCCCCCCGAGAATTGGTGCGGGTACTCCGACACGCGGTCGCCCGGGATGCCCACCATCTCCAGCATGCTCGTGGCCTGGCGCAGGGCTTCCTTGTCGCTCACCCCACGGTGGATCTTCATGCCCTCGGCGATCTGCTCGCCCACGGTCTTGATGGGGTTGAGCGAGGACATGGGGTCCTGGAAGACCATGGCCACCTGGCTGCCACGCATCGCCAGCAACTGCTTGGGGGATAATTTGAAGACATCCTGCCCATTTACGAAGATCTCGCCGGACACGATCCTGCCAGCCGGCAAGGGGAGCAGGTTGAGGATGGACAGGGCGGTGGTGGTCTTTCCGGCTCCGGTTTCCCCCACCAGGCCGAAGGTCCGGCCGGCGGGAATGGCGATGTTCACCCCGGTAACGGCATGCACGACCTCGTCGTCGACCACGTACTCCACCGTGAGGTTTTTGATTTCCAAAGTGTTCTGTTGCGCATCCATCGCGGCGCTCCCGTTAGTGTTTGAGCCTGGGATCGAGGGTGTCCCGCAATCCGTCGCCCAGGAGGTTGAGCGCCAGGATGGTGAAGAAGATGGCCATGCCGGGGGCCAGGACAATATGCGGGAAATCGCGCATGTAGGTGCGCCCCGAGGCGAGCATATTGCCCCATTCCGGGGTCGGGGGCTGGATGCCCAGCCCGATGAAGCTCAAAGCGGCGATGGTCAGGATGGCGTTGGCCACGTACAGGGTGACCTGTACGATGATGGGGCCTATGCAGTTGGGCAGCACGTGGCTGGCGATGATGCGCTTGTCCAGTGCGCCGATGGAGCGTGCCGCTTCAATGTATTCGTTGTCGCGCACGCCCATGACCGCCGAACGCACCACCCGCGAGAACTTGGGCGAGAAGGCCAGGCCGATGGCGATGGTCAGGTTCACCTTGGTGTTGCCGAAGGCCGCGATGATGGCCAGGGCCAGGAGCACGTCCGGCAGGCAGAGGAAGACGTCCATGCCGCGCATGATGAGGCTGTCGATCTTCCCGCCGTAGTAGCCGGCCGTCCCGCCCAGCACCAGGCCCACCATGAGGGACACGATGATCGCCGAGAAGCCGATGAGCAGGGATACCCGTGCGCCGTACACGATGCGAGCCAGGATGTCGCGACCCAGTTCGTCGGTGCCCAACCAGTGGGCCGCGCCGGGCGGCTGAAGGCGCTCGGCGATGTTCATCTTGACCACCACATCGTCGTAGCTGGTGATCCAGGGCGCGGCGACAGCTACAGCCAGGATGATGCAGAAGATGACCAAACCGATCACGGCGGTCTTGTTCTTCAAAAAGCGCAGCCACAGTTCGTGAGTGACGCTCTTCTTCTTGAACTGCGCGTAGAATTCCTTTTTTGTCGTGAACGGCTTGGCCGAGGCAGTGGCTTCCATCAGGCTTTCCTCGCTTTCGCGCCATACTGCGCACGGATTCTGGGATCGATGTAGGCGTAGATGAGATCGACGATCAGGTTGGACACCGCCACGCAGATGGCCATGATCACCAGGGTCCCCAGCACGCAAGGCGTGTCGCGCTGGTTGATGGCCTCCACCAGCAGGCGGCCCATGCCCGGGATGGAGAATACGGTCTCGGTGAGCACCACCCCGCCCAGGAGCGTTCCCACGTCCATCCCGATGATGGTGATGGTGGGCATGAGGGCGTTGCCCAGGGCGTGGTCATAGATCACGTCATGTTCGCTGACGCCCTTGGCCCGGGCCGTGCGAATGAAATCCTGGCGGATGGCTTCCATCATGGAGGATCGCGTGGTCCGCATGATGTTGGCCATGTAGTTGAAGCCCAGGGTGACGGAGGGCAGGATCAGGCTTTTCACGCCCTGGTCCAGACCGCTGGAGGGCAGCCAGCCCAGGTTCACCGAAAAGAACAGGATGAGCAGAAGGCCCAGCCAGAAGATCGGCATGGAAACGCCCATCAGGCCGAAGACCATGGTGCACTGGGAGAAGAACGAGTTGGGCTTGGTGGCGGAACGGATGCCGATGGGGATGCCGAAAGACACGCACAGGAGCATCGCAGGGGCAACGATACAGGCCGTATTGGCCAATCGGGGTCGCAACTGCTCGAGCACCGGGGCGCCGGTGACGTAGGATGTGCCGAAGTTGCCCTGGATCAGATTCGTGAGGTAGTGAAAATATTGCACGATGAGCGACCGGTCGAGGCCCAGCTGCGCCCTGAGTTTCGCGCCCAGCTCGGGGGTGTAGTCGCTGCCGAGGATGATGGTCGTCGCATCGCCCGGGGTCATGGACAAGATGGTGAAGACGATGAACGTCAGCACCAGGATCACCGGTATCAATGCAAACAACCGTCTGATGATGTAACGGAGCATGTGGTCTCTCCTCTCCTTTCCTCGTGGGCGAGGCCATCAGGCTCGTTCCCGCGGGGCCTCCACCTACCAGGGGGAGTCCCGCGGAAACGCGGTATCGCCTGAAACCGGCGCCGCCCGTGGCCGGGCGTCAGCCGCTAGTAGTGCAGCTTGTAGTAGTTGAAGGGCTTCTCGACGGTCATCTCCACGTCTTTGAGCTTGTCGTTGCTCAGGGCGTAGACCTTGGTCACATACAGATCCACCTCGGGAGACTCCTCCGCCAGGAACTCCTGCACCCGCTTGTAGACCCCGACGCGCTTGGCCTCGTCGAAGGTGCTGCGGCCTTCCGCGATCAGCTTATCGAGCTCGGGATTCTGGTACCAGACGCGGTTGACGCCGCCGATGCCGTCCTTGCTGAAGCGCCGTGACAGGAACATGTCTGGATCCCAGTAGCAGCCCCAGCTGGTCACGAACATGGGGGCCTTGTGGCCGGCGATGTGGGCCGGGAAGACCGCGTTCTCGATGCGCACGATCTCGACCTTGATGTTGATCTCGGACAGGTAGGCCTGGACCGCGGTGGCGATGCGCTCGGCCTCGTCGCGGAAGACCACGAGCTGGGTGGTGAAGCCCGGGCAGTTGGCCTCCTGCATCAGGGCCTTCGCCTTTTGCAGGTTATGGGAGTACTTGTTGAGCGGGTTCTGGATGGCCCCGAGCACGGTGGGGGCGTGGGCGAAGGTGGCGCTGTTGTACAGGACCACGCCCCGGCCGTCGTGGCCGACCTTCATGCAGCCCTCGTGGTCCACGGCGAAGCCCACGGCCTGGCGCACCTTGTTGTTCTTGAACCAGCCCAGGGTGTTGTCCATGCCCAGGTGCCAGACCAGCGCCGAGGGCTGATCCCACAGCTTGAGCTTGGGGTTCTTCATCACGCGTGCGTAGTCGGTGGGCGTGAATTCGGCGTTCAGGTCGGCGGCCCCGGTCTCGATGGCGATCGTCCGGTTGGTGCCTTCGGGGATGACCTTGATGGTCAGGGACTTATTCTGGGCCGCCTCGTTCTTGTTGAAGTAGCCGTCGAAGCGCTCGAATTTCACGGAATCGCCGATCATGCGGCTGACGAACTTGTAGCGGCCGCTGCCGACGGGCTTGGACCAGTCCTTGGTCTTCTCGGCCTTCTCAGCAAAGCTCTTGGGCACGATGCAGGTGGCCGCGTGGGTCAGGGCAGAAGTCATGGCCGGGTAGGGGCCGTCGGTGATGATGGCAAGGGTCTTGTTGTCGACCTTCTTGATCTCCTTCACCGGCTTGAACAGGGCACCGAGGGCCGTGCCCGCCTTGGCCCTGTTCAGGGAGTACACCACGTCGTCCACGGTCAGGGTGGTGCCGTCATGGTACTTGACGTTTTCCCAGATGGTGAAATGCCACTCCGAGTCGCTCACCCGCTTGAAATCCTTGCACAGCTCCTTGACGTCGCCAGAGAGCCTGTTCTTGGGGAAGGTGAACAGGCGGCTGTAGATGTTGTAGAGCACGTACTGGTTGTTGAGGTCGGACGTGGCGATGGGATCGAAGCTGATCATGTCCAGGGCCTGGACGACCGTGATATCGCCATCGCGCCCCGGTTTCTGCTCAGCGGCGAAAGCGCCGCCCGCGAACTGGGTGATGGCCAACAGTGAAAACACTGCTGCGACGAGGAATCTTCTCATTCTATCCTCCTGTAGCTGGTTAACGACAGTTGCTGCCTTTTCTACTCGGGTGTAGCACGCCCATTATAATCACCTCCGGGGTTGGGTATAGGGAAAACAAAGGGCCAAAACGCTGAATGGCGAGGGAAACAAAGGGGGGTTCCGGGGACTTGGTCAGCGAGTTGGGGACCTTGAACCGGGTCACAGTGGGAAAGATCTGGGTGAAAGGCTTGGGTTTTAAGGGTTTCGGCACCACCATGGGCCTCAGCCGAGACCACCCTGCCCGGGAGTTCCACGAAGGTGGGCTTCACCAGGGCCGGTATTCCGTCCCCCTCTGAGGTTGGACAGGGAATAAGGAGCCGAGAAGGATGATTTCCAGCCGCCAGGGTGCGCAGCGAAGGGAGGCCGTAGGCCGACCGAAGCGGAGCGCCCTGGCGGGTCGGCTCGAGAGGGATCAGGCTGCTGCCCAGGAGAAGCACGATGTCCCAACCCCAACCCCCAGAAGGAGAGATCCAGCGCTGGACTGCCAAGCGAAAAGCCGCCGTCGTGTTGGATTTGGTCCGAGGCAAGATCACCCCGGCCGATGCAGCCCGCCAGCATGGGCTGACCGTTGCGGAGATCGAACAATGGAAGGAGGACTTCCTCGCCCAGGGCATGGAGGCCCTGCGAAGCCATCCACGGGACCGAGAGGCCCAGTGGGAGGCGGAGAAGCAGCGCCTCCACGCCAAGATCGGCGAACTGGCCTTGGAGGTCGACGTTTTAAAAAAAGTTCACCGCATTCTCGGCAAGGACTTGCCGGACGGGATCTCGTGAATGCGGTTCGGTGCGATGTGCTGGAGGCGGGGATGGAGATCCCAATGACCCGCCTCTGCCGGATCCTCGGCGTGCCCCGGTCCACGGCCTACCACCAACCCAAGGTGGGGCGCCTGCACCGCCCGGTCGACGAGGCCCTGGCCCGGACCATCCACGGGATCATTCAGGCCCATCCGACCTACGGCATCCGCCGCGTATGGGCCTGGCTGAAGCATCGGCTGGACCAGCCCACCAACCGCAAGAAGATCCATCGCCTTATGCGGATCAAGGGCTGGACCATGCGCCAGCGGGCCATTGGCAAGCGTCCGAGGGTGCCTGGATCAAGGTCCATCGCTCCGGCCCCCAATCAGCGCTGGTGCACAGATATCGCCCTCATCGAGTGCGGCCAGGACGGGTGGTGCGCGTTCGTTCCCGTCCTCGATTGCTGCACCCGAGAAGTGCTGGGCTGGTGCCTCGACCGCACCGCCCCGTGCTCAAACCGCCGAGCGGGCGCTGGAGGAGGCTCTGATCCACCGCTTTGGCTGGACCCACGGCGCACCCAAAGGGCTCACCCTGCCCCATGACAACGGCCTCATATTTGGATCAAGGCTCTATCGAGCTCTGGCCCGCGACTGCGGCCTGAAGCAGGAATACATTACGCCCTACACACCTCAGCAAAACGGC
>CAIXHJ010000275.1 GCA_903919165.1 uncultured Holophagaceae bacterium | reverse complement strand
CTCGGGTTATATCCAAAGGCCATTGGTATCGCACGGGCACGCCTTCGTACAGCGGACCTTCATCCGCAACGGGGTGGTGCACGCGTCGATTTATCGTCCCTGGTCTCACGGAGGCAGGGAATACCACGTCTACATGCCGCACCACTACTATCGTCCAAGCTTCTATTCATGGGTCTATGCCCCGTGGGCGGTGCCGGTGACCTACCGCTGGGGCTGGTATTCGCGCCCGTGGTACGGGTACTACGGCGGCTACTTCACGCCCTACCGGACCTATGCGAGCCCTTCGTTCTGGCTCGCCGATTTCGTGATTGCAGCCATGCTTGAGTCCGCCTATGTCGCCCAGAACGCTTCAACCAGCGCTCCCCCCGTGACCTACAACTCGTCCACCGCCATGTCTCCCGAAGCCAAGGAGGCGATCGCCCAGGAGGTCAAGCGCCAGATGGATCAAGCCAAGGCGGAGCAGGCTTATGACCAGGGCTCGAACGTGGCCTCAACCCCGCCGCCAATCTTCGCCGAGAACGGGCCGAAGGTGTTCCTCGTCTCCAGTAGCATGATGGCCTATGCGGGGGACCAGGAGTGTCCCCTGGCCGAAGGTGATGTCCTGCAGGTGACGCAGACACCTCTGCAGGACTTCGAGTGGGCAGACGTAAAGGTGCTCGCCAGCCGTGGGTCAAGCTGCCGGAGAGGAAGCAGCCTTTCCGTGAGAACGGTCGACCTCCAGGAGATGCAGAACAGCCTGCAGGCCAGCCTCGACCAGGGCCTGGCCAAGCTCCAGTCGGACCAGGGAAGGGACGGCATTCCGGCTCTGCCCGCTCAGGCCATGGGAACGGTGAAGGCTTCCTATACGGACGACATCCAGCCGGACGCGAACGCTCAGGGCGAACTCTCCCAGGCCGTCGGCGAAGCCAACCGCTCGGAGCAGGCCATCATCAACGATGGCGGGCAGTATCCCGCCGAAGCCGCATCGGGTCCGACGGTTTCCTTGGGGATGACCATTGCCCAGGTGGAAGGTGCGCTCGGCAAGCCCAAGAGCACGGTTGATCTCGGGGCCAAGAAAATCCATGTCTACAAGGATCTTAAGGTCACCTTCCTGAACGGCAGGGTGAGCGACGTGCAGTAGATCGGATCTCCGCGACGCAGGTCTCGGCCCGCTGTCCACCGGACGTGCGGGCCGATTAGTGTGGACGGTGGCGGTCCAGGCGGCGTGCCTGGAGGTCATTCACGCCGAAGGGCTTCGAGTTGAGTCCGATGGTCGTTGCGCAGGCGTTCCAGTAATCCCAGCAGGGTTTCCCGCTCATCGGCCGTGATGCAACGGTCCACCTGCTGGCAAAGGGCATTGTGCCGACTGTTCATTTTCGCTTCGAGGGCGAGGCCCTTGGCGGTGATCTGCACCCTGCAGCCGCGGCGGTCGGCGGGATTCTCGCAGCGCTTGACCAGGCCGCGGGCCTCCAGGCGGTTCACCAGGCGGGGCACGTCCGCGAAGCGGTAGATCATCCGGCAGCGGATGTCCTTCACCAGGTAGCCATCCTTCGCCCCCCCCTTGAGGATGCGGAGCACGTTGAACTGCTGATCAGAGATGCCCTCGGGTCCGTAGAGACACTCGTCAAAGAGGCGCGCCACGTATTCCCGGGTGAGGAGCAGGGCCAGGGCCACCTCGTGGCCCGGCTCGAGGGGCCTGGAGATCTGGAGTTCCTCGCGGATGTGCATGGCCGGCTCCTGTCCGTCCAGAATGCCAGAATTTTCAAAAAAAGGTGTTGCAACTCACGAATTTGGGACTAGACTCGATTGCATGGTGAAACACCTATTCGATGGAGGACTCATGCGCCACCCTTTCCGCACTGCCCTGGCCGTGCTCGCCCTGGCGGCCCGGCCGGCCCTGGCCCAGGACACCTACAAGATCGATCCCGTCCACAGCGAAGTCAGCTTCAAGATCCGCCACCTACTGGCCAAGGTGAATGGGCGGTTCACCAAGTTCTCCGGTGACATCAAGGTGGATACCAAGGACATCACCAACTCCTCGGTGGAAGTGAGCATTGACGCTGCCAGCATCAACACCGACAACGAAGCCCGCGACAAGCATCTGCGCAGCGATGCCTTTTTTGATGTGGCGAAGTACCCCGCCATCACCTTCAAGAGCACCTCAGTGAAGGAGGTGGCCAAGGGCAAGTTGGAGATCACCGGGGACTTCACTCTGCACGGTGTCACCAAGCGCATCACCTTCCCCATCAGCAACGCCGGAACCGGCCCCGGCATGCCCGGTTCGCCGGCTGGAACTGTGGTGGCAGGCTTCGTGGATGGGGCGATTACCATTGATCGCAATGACTACGGCATCAAGATCTTCCCTGGCGCCCTGGGGGACGAGGTGGCCATCGCCCTTAACGTCGAAGCCGGCAAGGTAACCAAGTAGATAGGAGGCAGTGATGAGCGAAGGATTCCCGAAAGTCGCCGCCAAGGCCCCGGCGGTGCTAGACCTGGAGCCTGGCACCTACTGGTGGTGCACCTGTGGACTGAGCGCCAAGCAGCCCTTCTGCGATGGCGCCCACAAAGTCTGCGAACTCCGCCCCATGAAGGTGGAGGTCCAGGAGGCTGGCAAGAAGGCGCTCTGCCAGTGCAAACACACCAAGACCGCCCCCTTTTGCGACGGGAGCCACTGCGACCTGTAATTCGCCCGAGGGATCGTGATGGGGGGCACCGGGTTTACCCGGGCCCCCTGTCTACGTTTATGGCTAAACTGAGCCCTCATGCGAGCGCGCCCATGAACCATCCCCAGTCCCCCGAGACGTCGAATGAGCCCCTGGCTCCGGGCCAGCGGCTTCCCGTGTCCGAGCGCAAGGAATTGAGCCCCGAGGCCATCGCCGAGATCCACGCGATCATGGCGCAGTATCCGGACAAGCTCGCGGCCACCCTGCCGGCCCTGCACATCGCCCAGCGCGAGTTCGGCTTCGTGAGTCTCTCGGCCATGAAGGCCGTGGCCAAGGCCATTGGGATCCCCGAGGGACACGTCTTCGGCGTGGCGACCTTCTACACCATGTTCCAGAAGGCGCCAGTCGGTAAGTACCACTTCTCGGTCTGCACCAACATCAGCTGCGCCCTGCGTGGTGCGGCCCAACTCCTGGAGAAGGTCTGCGAGAAGACCGGTGTGAAGCCGGGTGCGGGTCCCAGTCCCGATGGCATGTGGAGCGTGGAAGAGGTGGAGTGTCTGGCCGGCTGCGGTGTGGCGCCCTGCATCCAAGTGAACCACGATGTCTACGACGAGTTGGTGGATGAGCGGAAGCTGATTGAGGTCATGGAAGCCTGCAAGCGGGGCGAGTACCGTCCCTGGGCACAATAATGCTGTCCGGAGGAACTGCCTGCTCGCTCCGCTCGCGATGTTCCCCCGGGCCCCCGCTACTCAACCGGCAAAGCCGTCTTCGCAGCCTGTCGAGGTGAATCCAATGGCCGCCATTCGCACCAAGCGCGATCTCCACACCTACACCTTTCCCGGCTTCGGGTCGGAGAAGTTCCCGAACCTGATGCTCCGGGGCGCGGGCGACCTGGACAACTGGCACCTCAAGGTCTACGAGCAGAAGCACGAGGGCTACGTGGCCATGAAGGCCGCGCTGAAGATGGATCCGGTGGCGGTGACCGAGGAGGTCAAGGCCTCGGGTATCCGCGGGCGCGGCGGCGCGGGCTTCCCCGCCGGGCTCAAGTGGTCCTTCATGCCCAAGGACACCGCTGACCGCAAGTTCACCCGCTACCTGGTCTGCAACGGTGATGAAGGTGAGCCCGGCACCTTCAAGGACCGCGTCATCCTCGAGTACAACCCCCACCAGCTCATCGAAGGCATGATCATCGGCGGCTGGGCCATGCAGTGCGCCATGAGCTATGTCTACATCCGAGGCGAGTTCCTCTGGCTCATCGAAAAGCTGGAAGCGGCCATCCAGCAGGCCCGGGATGCCGGCTACCTCGGCAAGAACATCCTCGGTACGGGCTGGGACTTCGACATCCTGGTCTATCGGGGCGCGGGTGCCTACATCTGCGGCGAAGAAACGGCCCTGCTCAACTCGCTGGAGGGCCGCCGAGGCGAACCCCGCGTGAAACCGCCCTTCCCCGCGGCCAAGGGTGCCTTCGGCCAGCCCACCACAGTGAACAACGTGGAGACCCTGGCGGCCGTGCCACCGATCCTCCGCATGGGCGGCGCCGAGTACGCCAAGATCGGCACGCCCAAGAACACCGGCACCCGCATCTTCGGCGTCAGTGGCCAGGTGAAGCGCCCCGGCATATACGAGCTGCCCCTGGGCACGCCCATGAACTTCCTGGTGGAGGAACTGGCGGGGGGATCCAGCACCGGCCGGAAGATCAAGGCCATCATCCCCGGCGGTGCCAGCGCCCCCATGTTCGACGAGAAGGATTTCGACTGCCCCCTGGATTTCGACATGATGAAGACCCGCGGGTCCATGGCCGGTTCCGGGGGTCTCATCGTCATGGACGAGGACACCTGCATGGTGCAGGCGACGCTCCGCCTCATCCGCTTCTATGCCCATGAGAGCTGCGGCCAATGCACCCCCTGCCGCGAAGGCTGCAACTGGATGGAGATGATCCTCCACCGCATCGAGCATGGACAGGGGCGCGTGGGGGATCTGGATCTGCTCGCCAGCCTCACCCCGCGCATCGGACTGCGGACCCTCTGCCCCCTGGGCGATGCCGCCTGCGGACCCATGGACTCAGCCCTGCAGAAATTCCGCCACGAGTTCGAACATCACATCACCCACAAGACCTGCTACGCGAACGGATCCCGGCTGCTGTCCGCGGTCGGAGCGCACTAGCATCTATCCCTTTTCTCTCTCCAACAATGGGTGCCCCTGCCGCCCATTGTTGGAGCAGGGAAGGCCCCGGCCATTCACCGGCCACTGATGCTCGCGTGCATCGGATCAGGCTTGAAGATGCCCTTAGTGGGCCATTCGCAGGCGATCATGCGGAGGCAGGCCTGGGCGATGGTTTCCACGCTCTGGCGCTCGTTGTTGAACACGGCGTGGTACCAGCGGGTGGAAGTGATGTCCTCGTGCAGGCACTGGCTGATGAACTTCTCCCGAAGCTTGGATTGAGTCCGGACCATCTCCTCGGCCTCCGCCAGAGGCAATTCCAGGCGGCGGGCCAGGGTCGAGGACCGGAATGCGAAGCTGCCCACCAGGCGGAAATGGAAGCAGTTCTTCAGGTCCTGGCACGCGATGGCCCCGCCACGGCCGACAATGATCGCGCAGCCTCCCGCAGCGATCGGGACAATGTGCTTAACCAGTTTTGCGTAGGCATCATCGTGGGTGAGATAGCCGAAGTGGGTCCGGAGGACGTCCTGGGCATGACTTTCATCCCCCAGATGACTCAAGAGTTCTCGCGAGAGCTGCTCGTCGGACGCCACCTTGTCCACGAGAGCCTTGTCGAAAATGGTCCAGGGCTTCCCCGAGGCTTCTTCCAGAAGGCGTTTAAGGTGTTGGGCCAAAGGGTAACCTTCGCATCCGTACTCCCTGGAGATGGTGACGGAAGGAAAGGTCGGCGCCTGGCGGGTGTGGGCGAGCCGCTCCCGTGCCTGGAGCCAAGCGCGCTCTCGCAGCTCGATGCTGGGGATCAGGGAATCATAGGTTTTTGGCATACAACCTCCGGCTTCTCAAGAGCCAAGCTTGGAGGGCCGACGTTTGGAAGATAGTGCTTTCACAGCCGGTGGCAAGTGCCGCGGCCTCGTTTGAGGATCTTTCCATCATTTATTGCGTACCACGCTGAAAGTCAGGGAGACGACCGCGCGAATGAAGGGACCAAAGGACGGGATACCACCCTAGGATTTGGCCGGGTGCCTATGTGCTCCTCTGGCCAGGGAAGCCCAGGCCCCCAGGAGGGCCAATGCGGCTCCTGTTCCCATGGCGGCACTGTAGCCCCGGGCGAAGGCGTCCGCGGCCAGGGGCGAACCTCCGGCACGAAGCAGCAGCCGCCAGCCGCCGGGGCCCAGGTGGCTGGCCGCGATCCCCCCGAGGATTGCCACGCTGAGAGCCTGCCCGGTCACGCGCATGGTGCCCAGGAAGG
>CAIXHJ010000274.1 GCA_903919165.1 uncultured Holophagaceae bacterium | reverse complement strand
GTCCGGTCTGTCCCGAAATCACGATGACCACCGGTCCAGGCCCGGGATCCGGGGCGTAGGCGATCTGGGCCGGACCTTCCGGACCGGCTCCATCTCGGCCCAGAATTGCCGCCGAGCCACATACTCGCCCACGGCCGCCGCGACCACCTGGAGCACCAGCTTGGGATCCAGGGGCTTGACCAGGTAGTACAGCGCGCCAGCCTTAAGGCCTTCCAGAACCTCGTCCTCGCTGTCCATGGCCGACTGGAATACGACGGGGATGTCCTTGAGTGCCTTGGTCTGCTTCATGCGGTGAAGGACCTGCAGGCCGTCGATGCCTGGCATCATGCGGTCCAGCAGGACCGTGTCGAAGGCCTGGTCTGTGGCGAGCAAGTCCAAAGCCGCGCCGCCATTCGCAGCAAGGGTCACGTCATAGCCTGCGTTGACGAGTATCCTTTCCAGGATAGAGGCCAGGAACCAATCGTCATCCACTACCAGGATTTTCGTATCGGACATGGCGATTCTCCAGGAATGACGTGAGTGGAAGTGGTCTGGACGCAGTTGATAAAGGCATCAGCTTGCACCTAGCCGTGAAAACCTAGCCGCCGCTGAGGGTGCGAAGGTAGCGGCAGGCGACCTGGAAGGCTTGGTCCGCATCCTCGACCCACGCGCCCAGGGTCGCGGGTGGGGCGGTGCCACCTTCCCGTTCCAGGTATTCGGCGATACGTCCCAGGGCATTCAAGCCTAAAGTCCGGGAGGAGCCTTTCAGTGCGTGGGCAGTGGAACAGATGCCCTTGGTGTCCCCGGTCACCGCACTCTGACGGAGTGACTGAAGGAGTTCCACCCCTCTGCGGGTGAACGGCTCGATGACGACCGTCGTCATTTCCTTCCCATTCCGGCCGAACACTTCCCAGAGCTTCTCGAACAGGGCTTCATCCAGTTCGAGTTCTGGCGCGGGTGCGGGGAAAACGGGTACCTCCGCAAGGATCACCTCGAGATCTCCCTCAGCCTCGGGCGGCAGCCACCTGGCCACACCCTGCACAAGGGCTTCACGGGATATAGGTTTGGTGAGGTAGTCATCCATTCCCGCAGCTAGGCAGCGCTCCCGGTCCCCGACAATGGCGTGCGCCGTCATGGCGAGAATGGGCAGGTGACAACCCGTCCCAGCTTCCAGACTGCGGATCCGCGCCGTGGCTTCAAAGCCATCCATCTCCGGCATCTGGCAATCCATCAGCACCACATCGAAGGTTTGGATGGCCAGTTTTTCCAGGGCGACCAGGCCGTTTCTGGCCACCTCCACAGTGGCACCCGCGAGCTCCAAAAATTTTCGGGCAACCGCCTGGTTGACCTCCTGATCCTCCACCAGCAGGACCCTCGCCCGGAGTATGTGCCGTGATTTGGGAGAGGCTAGTTTCTGACTCTTTGTCACGGTATGACGGGTGACCAGCCCAGCGCCAGAGCCTCTCTCCGCCCGTTGGATCGCGGCCACCAGGGCTCGCGCCAGGATGTCGCCTTCAATCGGTTTAAGGAGGTGGCCATCGAAGCCCGCCTTGGCCAGTTTGCCTGCTTCAACCTTGGTGGCAGTCAGCACCAGTAGCGCCATAGTGCGGCAACGAGGATCGCTGCGCACCCTCCCAGCGAAGGACAGACCATCCATGTTTGGCATGTGCAGGTCCACGAGCACGGCAGCAAACGGCTCGCCTTGGCTCAGGGCCGCCTCGATCGCTTGCAGGGCCTCCATGCCAGAGGGGGCTGACACGGCGGTCCCCCCGTGAGCCTCTATCTGACGGCCTTGGAGCCTCCGGTTGATCGCCAAGTCATCCAGGACCAGGATGCGCTTGCCCGCCAGTTCCGCGCCCCTAGCAGGAGCCGCCTGCGGGCCTGCCTCGACTTGCAGGGGAAGGTCCACAAACAGAGTGGTGCCCACCCCATCTTGACTCTCTAGACGGACGCAGCCCCCCATCGCCTCGGCGATGCGCTTCACCAGGACCAGCCCCAGCCCCGTGCCGCCAAACCGTCGTGCGGTAGAGGAATCGGCTTGGGTAAAGGGCTGGAAGAGCCGAGCCTGCACGTCGAGGGGAATGCC
>CAIXHJ010000273.1 GCA_903919165.1 uncultured Holophagaceae bacterium | reverse complement strand
TTGGTCACGGTGTCGAGGGTGGCCGTGATCTCCTGCATGCTCTGCACGTTGAAATCCGGCGTGGCACCAGGGGCGATCCGCCGCCGTTCCCGCAGCAGGGCGGTGACCTGGTCCTTCACTTTGGGGATCTGCTTGCCATCGTGGGCGCCGAGGAAGATCACGCCCACGTCCGTGCTGCCCGTGATCCGCCGCTGGAAGGTGGCCAGGGGCACCAGGACGAAGTCGTCCTGATCCATGCCGAAGCTGGACTGGCCCTTGGGACGGGTGACGCCCACCACCGTGCAGTTCAGCTTGGCGATCCGGATGGAACTGCCGATCGGATCCTGCGAGCCAAACAGCTTGGTGCGGACGGTGGCGCCCAGTACGCAGACCGCCGCGCCGCTCTGCAGCTGGGGATCGGAGAATCCCTCTCCCAGTTCGAAACTGAAGGCGCGGACCTGGAAGTAGGCATTGGTGGAGCCGGTCACCGTACTGCTCCAGTTCAGGTTGCCGTTCACCAGGAGCACACCCAGGCTCCCGGCTGGAGCAGCCTCGGCGACGCCTGCCATTTCACGTACGACGAAGTGGGCATCCTCCAGCTTGAAGGGCTGGGCCGCGCTCGCGGTGGGACCTTTGCGCTCGCTGCCCGGTGTGGCGATGATCAGATTGGTACCCATGCCCGAGATGTCCGCGGTGATCTTGGCGGCCGCGCCCCGTCCGAGGGCGACCATGATGATCACCGAGGCCACCCCGATCACGATGCCAAGCATGGTCAGGGAGGAGCGCATGGGGTTGCGCCGGATCTCTCGGATCGCCATCAGGATCGTCGTCCAGATCATGCGCTGGCCTCCCCGGCGACCTGATCCCGCTCAATGAGGCCGTCCTTGAAGTGGATGATTCGGGTTGCGAACACCGCCATGTCCGGCTCATGGGTGACCATGACGATGGTGATCTTTCGATCCCGGTTGAGGTTCTGAAGGAGATTCATGATTTCCACCTTGCGGGCGGAATCTAGGTTCCCCGTCGGCTCGTCTGCCAGGAGCATCCTTGGGCTGGTGACAATGGCGCGGGCGATGGCCACGCGCTGCTGCTGCCCACCAGACAGTTCGCTGGGGACGTGGTGCATCCGGTCGCCCAGTCCCACATCCTCGAGGGCCTGGATAGCGCTCTGCCGCCGTTCTGCTGCCGGCACCCCGCGGTAGACCAGGGGCAGCTCGACGTTCTCCAGTGCGCTGGTGCGCGCCAGCAGGTTGTAGCCCTGGAACACGAAACCCAGATAGTGCCTGCGCAGAAGGGCCAGCTGATCGATGGTCAGCGATCCCACGTCCAGACCGCAGAACAGGTAGTGGCCGGAGGTTGCCATATCCAGACAGCCAAGCATGTTCAAGCAGGTGGACTTCCCTGAGCCGCTGGCACCCATCACCGCGACGAATTCCCCCGCATCGATCCGGAAGCTCACGCCCGCCAGAGCCCGCACTTCAGATTCCCCACTGCCATAGATCTTCGTGAGGTCCTGAAGTTCCACCAAGGAAGGGGTCCCGGCGGTCTCCGGACTCATGTCGAACCCTTGGTGTCCGTGAGGACCTTTGCGCCTTCCTGGAGCTCGCCCGAGAGGATCTCCGTATGGCGGCCGTCGGTGGCTCCGGTCTTCACCTCGATAGGAGTGGGGACGGTGCCCTTGAGCACCCAGACGCGGTGCTTGCCATCCGTGAAATTAACACCGGTCTTGGACAGGCCCCCGGGCTTGACGGGAGGGGTGAAGCGCAACGCGGCATTCGGCACCACCAGGACGCCCCGCTTCGTTTCGGCCTGGATGGTGGCGGTGCAGGTCATGCCCGGGAGCAGCGCCCGGTCGGCGTTGTCCACGCTCAGGACGGCCAGGTACGTCACCACGTTCTGCGAGACTTTGGGCTGCATCTGGAGGGTGACGACCTGGGAGGGGAAGCCCCGTCCAGGATAGGCCTCCACGGTGAAAGTCGCGGTCTCTCCGCCATGGATGCGGCTGACGTCCGCCTCGTCGATGTCGACGTTGAGCTTCATCTTCTTCAGATCCTGGGCCAGCTTGAACAAAACGGGTGTCTGGAAACCCGCAGTGACCGTCTGTCCCGGCTCCACCAGACGGGCCAGGACCACGCCGTCGATGGGCGCACGGATCGTCGCCTTCTGGCGCTTGCTGGACGTCAAGTCCACCGCTGCCCTTGCCACCCGCACGCTTTCCTGGGTGGAGTGGAGAGAGGCATTGTCCCGGTCTCTCGCGGCGAGGGCTGCATCCAGTTCCGACTGGGAGAGGATGCCCTCTTTCCCCAACTGCTGGTTGCGGGCGAGGGTTCGCGCCGATTCACTGGCCGTGGCCTGGGCCAAATTGACCGCGTCCTGCGCTCCCCTGAGCTGGGCCCGGGACTGGTCGAGTCCCGAGTCCAGCGGTTCCGGATCGATCTCGGCCATGATCTGGCCCTTGCGGACCTCGTCATTGACATCCACCAGTTCCTTGAGGACCCGGCCGGAGACTTCGGAGCCGACTTCAAAGCTGGTTACGGCCTCGAGGGTTCCCGTGGACTCCACCGTCACCGCCAGGTCCCCTCGCGTCACAAGCACGCTTTCGTACTGCACGAGGTTTCGATTCCCCCTGAGCGTGTAGGCCAGTGTTCCCACAGCCATACAGGCCACCGCGATTCCCCCGAGGATCCACCATCGGCGAGGTCGCCAGACACCGACGCCGGGTCCGATGGTTTGTTTCAATTCCGTAAGCGACGGAAGCGCATCGGTAACCATGAGACACTCCAAACGGTGATGACCTTCCCTCTTGTGGGACGCCTGTTACGGAATTCGACCGGCCAGGGTGGGGTACCCCCATCGATTTGGCAGGAAAAGATCGTGGTTCATGGATCGCTCCTCATTGGTTCCGGGCATGGCGGCAACACCACCATTTCGGAATCACGGACGCCGAAGAAGCTGCGTATTCGCGAGGTGTATTAACGCGCCGGCATCGCCCACGTCACCTCAACCGGTCGAATTCTGGGTATTGGTGCAATAAGGATGCCGAATGGAAAATTTGCGTAAGCACGAGAAAAGGGAATAGTTGATATTGAAGTTGACGCAGCCTGCGATCGAGTCGAAGGCTGTGCTCGATCAAAACGATGTTGTGATCACTTCAATCCGAAAGGTGGTTCAACTCGGGGGGATCGGGCTCGAGGTGAGGGGCAGGCTGGGGAGGGATCACCGCCTTGGGATCGGCCAGGAATCCCGGAAGAATCGCGTGAAAGATCCCATTCCCGATGAGCCGCCGAATGACCTCCCACTCGTTGGTCTTGGGACCCCCGGTGGATCCGGAGATGTGGGCCACCGTGGCCACCGTGCGGGAAGAGTGGTTCTTCAAAATATTGGCCAGGAATTGCATCAGGTGCATTTTCACCCGCTGCTGGAAGGGCTTCCCCGCATCCTTCTGGCGATCGTAGATCTTCAGGTTCTTGATGAGGGGCTTGATATAGCCGTCCACCTTGCCGTTCTTCACGGTGATCTCGGTGTAGACCGAGATCAGGCCCTCCGCCACGTCAACCCCCGCATGGGCTTTCAACAGATCGTTGAGGTCCGGCAGCTTGGCATCCTCCACTTCGAGGCGCACCTCGAAATCCGCTGGCTTGGCGGCAGAGCGAACCCTGCCTTGGAGGACGGTGGCGCCACTTCCCATGAAGGCGCCCTGGGCCTGGAACTCAGACATTTGAAGGCCGGCATGGTTGCTGAGGTGTTCCAGCTCCAGGCTCAGACGCGAGATGAACACCCGGTACGGGGGCGTGGTCCCCCGGTTCTCGAAGCCGATCTGGCTGTTCTTCAGCCTGAGGGTGTCGACCTCCAGACGCAGCTTGGGTGCGTTGCGCACCCGCTCGGCCAGCTTTATGGCCTGCCTGGCATGTTCCCTTTCCAGGGCCTTGGTGGCTTTGCTGGTGACGAAATCCACGCGCAGGTTCTCAAAGTCGACTTCAGAAAGATGGGCCACCTGGGCCTCGGGAGTGTATTCCACAGAACCATTCATGGATAGGAATCCGCCCGTGGTTTTCAGCTGGTAATCCTCAGCAAGGGGGCTGAGACGATCCAGGGGAACTTGCTCCAGGCGGACCTCCCCCTGGGCGGCGGCATAGGGTTCTCGAAGGAAATCCGCCGCCCCCTTGAACCAGACTTTGCCCGTGTCGAACAGGACGCCTTCCATGGTCACGGGTGACGGATAGGTGCTTTTCGCTGCGGCGATGTTGCGCACATTCTTGGCAACCATGAAGACCTTGGTGAGCTGGATCGGCTTGCTGGCCGTCCCGCCGGAAAGGTAGAGCAGGGAGCCATCCTGGACCTTTACCCGATCCAGCTTGAAGGGGAACACGGATTCCACGGCGCTCTGCCAACCCCGCTCCTTCAGGCCCACATGGCTGTTGGCTTCCTCTTTGATCTGGGTGAGGTTGAGGTGCAAGGCTGGACGCACGATCGTCAGATCCCCAGCCACCTTGAGCCGGAGCAGCTCCCCCAGCAGCAGAGAGAATTGAAGGGCGCCGAAGTTCGCCACGAAGGGATCGGGGTGCGAGTTCTGGATCAGCACCAGATCGTCCAGATCGAAGGCCAATCGCCACAGGTGGGGTCGAACCCGGCCGATATGGACCGTATAGCCGTTCAATTTCGAATTCATCGCCTGCTCGGCCCAGCGCTGCATCGGTCTCGCCAGCAGCGCATCCATAGAACACAATCCGACTGCCACGAACAGGACCAGGGCGAAAAGGATGCTCCTGCCGCGGTGGGCGAGACAGGTGTTCAAGAATCGTCTCCACTTCCCAGGGGGCGATGCGGAACCATCATCCTGCCCCAAACTTCCCGAAGAGGATTCTTCCTGAGCGTCCATGGGCGATTGATTTGGCACGTTTCCTGACCGGTGATTCACCAGGTTCTGCGGAGGGTTCCGACGAGGTACTCCAACACGCCATGGGCGCGGAACTGGAAAGTGTCCCTGGCCAGTCTTGGCGTTGATGGCTCGATG
>CAIXHJ010000272.1 GCA_903919165.1 uncultured Holophagaceae bacterium | reverse complement strand
TCCCCAAGGAGGCAGTTCCATGACAGGCAAACGAATTCTCAAAGCAGCGCTCCCCATGCTCCTGGTCGGTGCGCCCCTGCTCGCCGACGATACCGTCGACATCCACGGGTACATGCGCTCCGGCGTCGGCAGGTCCTCAGAAGGTGGCGAACAGATCGCCTTCGGCCTCGGCATCATCCCGAACCCCGGCGACTTCCGTTTCGGCAACGAAGACAACCACTACGTCGAGCTGGCCATCGACGTGAAGGCCTACGAGAAGGGCAACACGAGCTTCAAGCTCCACTTCCGCCCCGCCTACAAGGAATCCTATTCGGCCCAGGATGGCTCCTACGATCGTTCCGGCGGCGGCAATGCCTTCATCCCAAACCAGAAGATCCTCTTCCGTGAGACCTGGGGCGAGGCCACGGGCGTCTTCGGCAAGAGCAGCGAAGCCTTCAAGGATGCCAGCGTCTGGGGCGGTCGTCGCTTCTACCAGCGCCACGACGTCCACATGCTCGATTACTGGTTCTGGGACAACGAAGGCCAGGGAGCTGGCATCGAGAACATCAACCTCGGCTTCGGCAAGTTCCATGTCGCGTACATCCAGCAGGATGTACAGGGCAACATCGGCAGCGGCGGTGGTGTGGACATCGCTACCCCCACCGGCAAGTACATCATGAGCACCTACGACTTCCGCCTGTCGGACATCGTGACCAATCCCGGTGGCGCCCTCACTGTCGGCCTCACGCTCCAGAAGCCCGCGAACCTGAAGACCGCTGACACCTCCAGCAACACCAACGGGGGATACCGCGTGGACCTGCTGCACAATCAGGGCGGCATCCTGGGCGGCGACAACCTCGCGGCCTTCCACTACACAGTGGGATCCCCGCTCTGGGGCTGGTACAACGCCGATTTGACCGACAAGAACAAGGGCTGGGAATTCCTGGACGCGTTATACCTCGCGCCCACCAAGAGCTTCGCCGTGTGCTTCGTTGGTCTCTACCGCGACCTCACCATCGTAACGAACGTCACGGCTCCGGGTTCGACAGGATCCCAGAAGTCCATGTTGATCGGCGTCCGTCCCGCCTGGTTCTTCACGGAGCACATGAGTCTCGAGGCTGAAGTCGGCTACGAGGAAGTGAAGCGCGACAAGTTCTACGCCCCCGGCACTTCCAAAAGCCACCTGACCAAGGAAACCCTGGCCCTGCAGTGGCAGCCAAAGCCCAGCTGGTGGTCCCGTCCCTCCCTCCGCCTGTTCATCACCAACGCGGAATGGGGCAACGACAAGAACCCGAACGCAAGCTGGCAGACCTACACGCCGCCTAACTTCGCGTCGACCAAGACGAATGGCTACACCTACGGCTTCCAGTGCGAGGCCTGGTGGTAAGTACTGCTTCTTGAAACGGCCCGCTCGCAAGGGCGGGCCGTTCCCTGGCTGACAATTTCAAAGTCTCGTTAGCCCGGTGCCGTTCGCATGGGGTATCCCAATACTTAAACAGGCTCCTGGCCTTGCGTTTTCGTTCCAATGGCCCCACTCATCTGACTCCAACCTTCCTGCCTTTCCCGGACCTTCCCCATGGCCAACCTTCAGCTCAAAGCCCTGCGCAAGTCCTTCGGCGATTTGGAGATCCTCCATGGGATCGACCTCGAGATCCTGGATGGCGAATTCATTGTCTTCGTGGGCCCCTCGGGCTGCGGGAAATCCACTCTGCTGCGCTGCATCGCCGGCCTGGAGGAGATCAGCAGCGGGGAACTGTCCATCGGCGGCCAGCCCATGAACGAGGTGCCGCCCTCCAAGCGCGGCATCGCCATGGTCTTCCAGAGCTATGCCCTCTATCCCCACATGACCGTGGCCGAGAACATGGCCTTCGGTCTGAAGCTGGCCGGACATTCGAAGACGGAGACCGCGGCGGCCGTTCAACGGGCCGCCGAGATCCTCCAGATCGAATCCCTGCTCGATCGCCGTCCGAAAGCGCTGTCGGGGGGGCAGCGCCAGCGGGTGGCGATCGGCAGGGCCATTGTCCGCAAGCCGGGCGTATTCCTCTTCGACGAGCCCCTCTCCAATCTGGATGCGGGCCTGCGGGTGCAGATGCGGGTGGAGCTGGCCCGCCTGCACAAGGACCTGGCCACCACCATGGTCTACGTCACGCACGATCAGGTGGAGGCCATGACCCTGGCCAACCGCATCGTGGTGCTCAACCTGGGCCGCATCGAGCAGGTGGGCGCGCCGCTGGAGCTGTACCACTATCCTGCAAGCCGCTTCGTGGCGGGATTCATCGGCTCACCCAAGATCAACTTCCTGCCCTGCGTCCTGGTGTCGGCTTCGGAAACCGGGGCCACCCTGAGGCTGGAGGACGGCACCCTCGTGGCTGCGGGGGCAGACGCCCGAGGACTGGCGGAGGGCACGGCGCTCACGCTGGGCATCCGCCCAGAGCGTCTCCTGGCCGAGACGGTCGGGGGCGAGGGCGCGGCCAAAACCTCGGTGATCGTGGCCGAACACCTGGGGGACACGGTCTTCCTGTACGTGCACTCACCGGGCAGCACCGGGCAGCTGACCGTCAAGGCCCAGCCCGAGAATCCGCTCCAGACGGGCGACGAAACCTATCTCCGCTTTCCCGCGAAGCACTGCCTGCTCTTCGGCCCGGACGACCGGACCCTGCCCCGCATTCCCTAGCACCCACCCATTCAACAGGGCCCCCCGGGCCACCTCCAAAGGAGTCAGACGTGAGCCATCCATCCAACCTCCGCAAGCTGGCAACGACCGCTGCCATGATCCTCGTCGCGGGAGCCTGCACCCTGGTCCAGGCCGCCGAAAAAGGCAAGCTGCTCGTCTGGATCAACGGCGACAAGGGTTACAACGGCCTCCAGAAGGTGGGCGACGAATTCACCAAGAAGACCGGCGTGAAGGTCATCGTGGAACATCCCGAGGACGCGCCGGGCAAGTTCCAGGCGGCCGCCGAAGAAGGCAAGGGCCCCGACATCTGGATGTGGGCTCACGACCGCGTGGGCGAGTGGGCCGAGAGCGGCGTCATCAACGCCGTGACTCCCGGCAAGAAGATCAAGGACGACATCGACGCCACCTCTTGGCAGGCCTTTACAATCAAGGGCAAGGTCTGGGCCTACCCCGTGGCCATCGAGGCCGTGTCCCTGATCTACAACAAGGATCTGGTGAAGAATCCCCCAAAGACTTTCGAAGAGATCTTCGCCCTGGACAAGGCCATGGTGGCCAAGGGCAAGAAGGCCATCCTCTGGGACTACACCAACACCTACTTCACCATGCCCATGCTGGCGGCCAACGGCGGCTACGCCTTCAAGATGAATGCCGATGGCACCTATGATGCAAAGGACACGGGCG
>CAIXHJ010000271.1 GCA_903919165.1 uncultured Holophagaceae bacterium | reverse complement strand
CTGTCGGCCTCAAGGTGCGCCGCATCTTCAAGGTGAACGAGGGTCGTCCCAATGCGGTGGATCTGTTGAAGAACGGCGAGGTGCAGTGGGTGATCAACACGCCTCTGGGCCGCGACGCCTTCTTCGACGAGAGTGCCATCCGCAAGGAGGCCCTGCGCCTCAAGATCCCCTGCCTCACCAACCTCAGCGCCGCCCTCGCCGCCTGCGAAGCCGTGGAGACTCTGCGGGGCGAGATGAAGGTGCGGGCGATTCAGTCCTTGGGGTAGCGACCGCCGCGCCATGGATGGCGCGGGGTGGGACGCTTCGCGCCAGAGAGAGCAAAGATTTTCTGTCCTTATTCATTGGTGTCTTCACGTCTTGGCAGTGATCATTTCCTCCCGATGGTTTCCCCGGAGGTCCCCTTGCCCACATCCATCCCCGATCGCATCCAAGCCTTCCTCGCTGTTGGCCCCCTTTGCCGTGGTGGGCGCGAGCGTGGACCGCTCGAAGTACGGCAACAAGGTGCTGCGCTGCTACCAGCAGCACGGGAAAGAGGTCTATCCGATCAACCCGAGGGCGTCCGAGGTGGAGGGGCTCAAAGCCTACCCTTCGCTGGGATCGCTGCCAGTGAAGCCGACGGCCATCTCGGTCATCACGCCGCCCGCCATCACGGAGCGGGTGGTGCGCGAGGCGGCCGCTGCGGGTGTGGCGCACATCTGGATGCAACCCGGCGCCGAGAGCCCGGAAGCCATCCGCGCGGCCGAGTCCCTCGGGATGTCAGTCATCGCGGGCGGGCCATGTCTGCTCGTGGTGCTGGGCTACCACGAGTGAATCCGCTGCGCGGATTTACATGAGAAGCGCTTTTCCTATCTGCATCCGCTGCGCGAATTCAGCCTAGACCAGCCCGAGGTTTCGGCGCACTTCCATCCTATGTTCCTCATGGGCCTGAATCACCTTCGGCACTTCGCTGTGCCACAGCTCCGAAAAATCGGCGAAGGAGATGGTCGGCTTCACTTCGGCGCCAGGCGTCGAGGGTCCGATTGAGTCCTGCGAGCACATCTCGCGGGTACCAGGCTTGGCGGTCATGGGTGGGGTTCCTTAGGAGAGAAAGGTAAGCGGTCTGGAGCCGATAGGCAACCACAGATTCGACGACTTTGGGCCTGGCACGCACACTGGCCAGGGCCTCCCGGCCCTCGGTCATGCGGCCGGGCCCCTTCTCCTCCACCCGCACGTGGTAGAGCCGCAGGTTGCGGCCCACCCGCGGGGCGAGGCCCAGGAAAGTGAACGGCGCCCAGGCATGGGCCCGGGCCATGCGGTCCAGGGGGACGTAGCGTCCCTCGCGCTCCGAACGGGCGAGCATGGCCTTCAGGGAACCTTCGGGATCGCGGTCGGTGTAGGCGAGATGGACTTCCCTGCAACCCGCCCGCCGGATGCGGCCCAGCAGGAAGGCCACGCCCTCCGGGTCCGTGTGGGGTGCGTCGAATACAGCGCCAAAGCTGGGTCCCAGGGCCAGGGCGCCCGTGGTCTTGCCCGTGGCCTGGCCACCCATGAAGATGATCACAGCCTCGCCCCTGGCGTGGGCCAGGGCCCGATCGCGGAGGCGCTTGCCAAGGGCGTTCAGGTGCACGGCGGCTCGGCCAGCCGGATCCCCCAGAGCCTCGTATCCCTGAGTGGGGTTGCGACGGAGGCTGGGAAGCAGGGTGGCCAGCACATCGCCGTTGACCAGCTGGCCGCCCAGGGTGCCGGGGAGGTTGGCGAAGTCCTCCAGAGACCGATCGGCGTGCCGGGCGAGGCCGGCAGCTTCCCGCTCGAGGGCCTCCCGCAGATCACGGCGGCTCTCCTCGGCCAGCTCCCAGTAAGAGCGACGCTCGTGCCAGGCCACATGCTGCCAGGCCACCGGCTGCTGGGAAGGAAGGAGGGGCATCGGGACACAGTACTCGATTTATGCTGAAGGCATGCTGACCTCCGCCTCCGTTCTCCTCTTCCCCGGCCAGGGGACCGAGGCCGTGGGCATGTCCGCGGGTTGGGAAGCCCACGAAGCCTGGGCGGCGACAGTACGGGCGGCCGAGATCCACACGGGGTATCCGCTGAGGCGACTGATGGCGGAGGGGCCCCTGGAGGACCTCCGGTTCCAGCGCCATGCCCCCTATGCCGTGCTGGCCCACTCCGTGGGCATGTTCCGCACCTGGCGGGAGGCGGGGATGCCCCTTCCGGTGGCGGCCGCCGGACACAGCATGGGCTTCTACTCGGCCCTGGTGGCCGCGGACGTGGTGCCCATGGAGACCGCATTGGACCTGATCTCCGCCGTCGAGGACACGAGCGAGGCTGCCTTCGCGGATCGGCCCATGGGCATGGCCTTCGTCATCGGAGTACCGGAATTGGAGCTGCGGAACGCTCTGCTCGCCCATCCGGCTCTTGCACCATCGAACCGCAATGGCCAGGCCCAGTTCACGGTCTCAGGACCCGTGGATGAATTGGATTCTCTGGTCGCCACCCTTCAGCCCATGGCGTTCAAGGCAGGATTGCTGCCGGTCAGGCACCCGCTTCATTGCCCCCATATGGCCGCGCTGCTCCCGGCCATCTCCCGACGGATGGTCGCCGCGAGACCCACCGCGCCAGCCTTCCCCTTGATCTCCCATTTCGATGGCCGGCTGCTCTCGGTCGGTTCCCAAGCCTGGGACGAGGGTCTGGCCTCGGTGGCCCTGCCCGTGGATTGGCTGGCGGTGGTGGCGCGGTTGCGGGTTCTGGACTTGCCCTTGGCCGAATGTGGCTATGGCAGCCAGCTTGCAGGGCTGACCCGCTGGGCTGAACGGACCTTCCAGGTATCCAGCCTCCAGCTTCCACCCCAACAGGCCAGAGAAAATGGGAGTTCCATTGCGTAAAAAAGCGTGCTTTCGGCTGGCCGATTCGCTGGATCGTCTCCCTGTGGCTCTGCCATCATGGGGTTTCCGCCTACTTCGACCAGGATCCTCACGCCTATGTCCGCCCCCAGTCTGATTCTTGGCGAGGCGCTCGCCAATCGTTGCTCCCAGGTGCTCTACCGCTGCCTTGAGGAAGTGGGCAGCACCAAGGGAGCCCTCTACTTGAGGCCGCCGGGGCATGCGGGATTTGAGGTGGTGAGCTTTTACGGCTGGCCCCGCAGCGCACAGCCGCCGGTGGCCATCCCTGCGGGTCACCCTCTGCTGGTGTACACCCAGCGGGTCCGACGCTCCTACGTGGTGAACGACGCTGCCGAACTGCCTGAGCTGGCGGACTTCGGCCAGGGCGGCGAGTGGCCGAGGTATTTCGTCACACCCGTCTACCTGGCGGGCGACTGGGTGGGACTGCTGATCCAGCGTGACCGCATCAAGGGAGGCACCTTCGACCTGGAACGCGATGAACCACCGACCCTGGCCATTTGCGGGGACCTGGTTCAGGCACTGCGTGAATTCCGACTCTATGCCGCGATCAACCGACCTGACCAGATGCCGCTGTCAACGCATGTTCCGGATCCGCCCCCCCCTGAACCAGCCCTGGCTTCGGTGCCCGTACCGGAGGACTTGCCAACGATCCTTACGGATATTGACGAAGTGGCACCCGTGGCCGAACGCCCACTGCCAACGGCCTCTGTGACGAAACCACCCATACAGATGCAGGAATCT
>CAIXHJ010000270.1 GCA_903919165.1 uncultured Holophagaceae bacterium | reverse complement strand
CCAGTACCTCCAGCCCCAGAGCTATACCTACGACCTGATGATCATCCTGCTGCTGGGGGTGGTGCTGGGGGGGCGCAAGAGCCTGTGGGGCGCCTTTGTCGGCGCCTCGGTCATCGTCCTGCTGCCCAACCTGCTCTCGAACCGCCTCCTGTTCCAGATCTTCTCGGGCCTGGGTTTCGCCCTGGCCCTGGCCGCGGGCCTGCGCGGGCTGGTGAAGAAGACGACGCGTCCCTTCCAGGCCCTGGCCCCCGTCGTGGCCATGGGCATCCTGGTGGTCGGCGGGCTGCTCGTGGAAAACACGGAGAATTGGCGCAAAGCCATCTTCGCCCTGATGCTCTTCTCGGTGGTGGTGGGCCTGCCCGAAGGCCTCATGGGCTTCCTCTCCATCTTCCTGGCGAAGCTCTTCCGGGTCCCCCACGCGCCCCTGCCGGAACCCTCGGAGCTCGAAGCCGTGCTGCCCTCCCGGGCCGCTGATGGTTCGCCCCTGCTCGTTCTGGATGACCTCAAGCGCCACTTCGGCGGCGTCAAGGCCGTCGACGGGCTCTCCATGACCATCCGTTCCGGGGCCATCCATGGCCTCATCGGGCCCAACGGATCCGGAAAGAGCACCCTGGTGAACGTCATTTCCGGCCTGTATCCCCCCACCTCCGGGCGCGTCCAGCTGAGGGGGGCCACGCTCCCCTCCGGCAGCCTGTTCCGGGTGGCCCAATCCGGCGTGGCGCGAACCTTCCAGAACCTGCAGCTCTTCGGCGAACTGACCGCGCTCGAAAACATCATGGTCGCCCTCAAGGGCGTGTACCGCAGCCCCCTGCCCATGGTGCTGCTGGGCCTGGCTCGCGGAGAAGAAAAGCGGGCCCGGGCCGATGCGCTGGCCCTGCTGGATCTCATCGGACTGAAGGACCAGGCCCTCACCAAGGCCAAGGACCTCACTTACGGCGCCCAGCGTTTCCTCGAAATCGCGCGGGCCCTCGCCCGCAAGCCGGACCTGCTCATCCTGGACGAACCCGCCGCGGGATTGGCCCATCCAGACGTGATCCAGCAGATCGAGATCATCCGGCGGGTCCACCACCGGGGCATCTCCATCATCCTCATCGAGCATCACATGGACGTGGTGAGCGAACTCTGCGACATCGTGACCGTGCTGGACGGAGGCAGGATCATCGCAGAGGGCACCCCCGACGAGGTCAAGCGCCATCCCAAGGTGGTGGAGGCCTATCTGGGCCAGCCTTCCCAACCCGAGATCTCCGGCGGCGCCGAGCCGCTGCCGGCCTAGGGCCTGAAATCAGAATGGGGTGCGGCCGCGCAAGGGGCGCCGCCCAAGCGAGACAAGGAGAACGACGATGACAATAGCGGCACTATTAGCGAGGAGTTCGACGCAGTATCGCGCCGGGCGCCGCTCCTTGCCCTCCGGGACGAGGCCAGCCGCACCCCTGGCTGCGTTGTCGGCCTCGAACGATGTCCCGCATCGCCCTTCGGCCGCCGCCTGGCCATGGGCGCGGCTGGCCGGCGTCGCGGCTCACTCCCACTCTGATTTCAGGCCCTAAAGGAGGCATCCATGCTGCAGGTGGAAGACCTCCATGCGGGCTACGGTGCCAGCGAGGTGCTGACGGGCGCCACCCTGGTCGTGAAGCAGGGCACCCTGGTGGCGCTCATCGGCGCCAACGGCGCCGGGAAGACCACGACCATGCGCGCCATCTCCGGCGGCCTCAAGCCCAGCCGCGGCCGGGTGGTGCTGGATGGCCAGGAGGTCCAGGGCCTGGATGCCTCCCGCATCGCGCGGCTGGGTCTCGCCCACGCTCCCGAAGGCCGCAAGGTCTTCGGTCCGCTGTCCGTGGAGGACAACCTCCTGCTGGGCGCCTACGGGCGGCTGCCCCGGTTCTTCGGGTTCCATGCGAAGGCCAAGGCCGACCTGGACCGCGTCTACGACCTGTTCCCCCTGCTGCGGGACCGGGCCAAACAGGCCTCCGGCACCCTGTCCGGCGGTGAGCAGCAGATGCTGGCCATCGGTCGCGCCCTGATGGCCCGCCCCAAGGTGATGCTGCTGGACGAGCCCTCCATGGGCCTCGCGCCGGTCATCGTGCAGGAGGTCTTCCGCACCATCCGCCGCCTCAAGAAGGAAGGCATCACCCTCCTGCTGGTGGAGCAGTTCGCCAGGAGCGCCCTGGAAGTCGCCGACTATGCCTACGTCATGGAGCGCGGCCGCATCGCCGTCGAAGGCACCCCCGCCGAACTGAGCCGCAACGAGCGCGTGATCGCCGCCTACCTCGGCTGAGCAGGCTTGGTTGCCGCCCCACACTTGCGCTAGCATGGACCCCTGCCGCGGGCGTAGTTCAGTGGTAGAACGTCAGCTTCCCAAGCTGAATGTCGCCAGTTCAATCCTGGTCGCCCGCTCCAAAACCGAAGCCCCCACGAGCGGGGGCCTCCGGTTTTGGAGTTGGAGCAGGGCGGGGATCCGCACCCGACGCGACCTGCTACCCTGAGCCGAATCCACCCAGGAGCACGGCGTGCCCACCCGCGCCCGACCATCACCCAACGCCTCCCATCCGGACGATGCCATCCATGTTTTTTTACATTTGCCTAATCATCTTAGAAATGCGCTAATCCATATTTGATTGATCTTTTATTTACGCAACTTCCACTTAGGCGACCTCTGGACCTCTCCAGGCTGGTCGCATAATTCTTAGTTAGGCACTCCACATTCCAAACAGCCGAGGTTCCTCATGCTTTTGATTAGCCGGATTCTATTTCCCGTCTGTTCGTGTTTTGGCCCTTTGTTCTTGGTTCTCGGTCTTCAGAGTCCGAATAGGAGTCCTGTAAACAACGCCATGGCTTTTATCGGCGGATTCATGCTGACTGCTGCCCTCCTCATAATGTATTTTGCAGTGATCAAACTCCTGGCGAATAAATCCAATCAGGCCTAACCCTCCGCTCAACTCGGACCCTGCCTGCATTGCCTTCCGCTCTCTCTCAACTTCCGGCTTCCTCGGCTCCGTTCAGCGCCTCGGCGCAGGCGGGTCCGGTTAGCT
>CAIXHJ010000269.1 GCA_903919165.1 uncultured Holophagaceae bacterium | reverse complement strand
CGCGTGTACTTGCCCGTGAGGTGGGCCGTGGCGTTGGTGGTGATGAAGAACTGGCTGCCGCCCGTGTCCTTGCCCGACAGCGCCATGCCCACGCTCCCGGGGCCATACCAGGTCAGCGAATTCTCGCAGCGCACCGTGTAGCCGGGTCCGCCGTCCATGGTGTCGTAGGGCGAGCCCATCTGCACCACGAAGTCCGGCACCACGCGAGGCACCAGGCGACTGTTAAAGTACCCCTTGCGCGCTAGCAGCGCCACATTGGCGACGTTCATGGGGGCGACTGTCGGATCGAGTCGGAGCGTAACGCTTCGCATTCCGCTGAAGGTAATGCGGAGGCGGACAGGCTTGGCACGTTCGGCGAGGCGGATGGCTTCCTTCAGGATGGCTTTGTCAGTCCTGGTCGGTATCGGCGCGGTCGGCCATGGGGTGGCGGGATCCAGCTTCAGCAGGGCCTGGTAGGCCTCGTAACGGCAGGCCCAGTCGGGATGCTGGAGCCAGGGCCGCAACTGCGTCTTCTGATCGTCGGGCGTCATCTTCCAGCGCGCGTAACTCTGGATGAGCGTCTGCTGAGATTCGAACTGGGTGTCGTTCCAGGTGAGGCTGGTGAGCGTGTCGAGATCTGCTGGGGCTGAAGGGAGATCCTCGATGGCGGCGGCGCGGGCTGTGGCATCGGAACCGGAGAGAAGGCGAGATCTCACTTGATCCGCCTGCTCTGGATTCTGTCGACGAAGTGCGGGAAGTAGCGTGCCTACCAACTGAGGGCTCGAAGCACCGAGGGGCTGTTCTTGGCGAAGAGCGGATTGGAGGAGGGGAAGGGGGGTCTCCAGTTTTGCAAGGGCCTGGAACCCGTACCACTGCACGAGGGGAAGAGTCGAGCAGGACCAGGGACCGCCACTGACCTGGAAAGCTTCGGCTGGCGCGGGGTCTGGAATGCCTTCGGAGAGCCGGGAGAGGATGCCCGCACAGGCTTGATCCAAAGTGGGTGGATCAGGGCGCAGGAGGCCCCACCTTGGCCAGGCCTCGGAATCCGATGAAAGCGACTGGAAGGCGCGGAGTGCCAGATCCCGGCGCTGGGCCCAGGGCGCCCGGTTCCACGCATCCATCAGCGCCAGTATGCTTCCGGCCGTTGCCATCACCGGCGGCAGCAGTCTCTGCTCTTTCCCAGCCATCACCAGCCGTAGCCGTGCGGCCTGAGCACGGACGGGATCGACCTTGCCGGCCTTCTGCAAGCTGTCGAGGAATGACTGAAGGGCAATCGGCACCTCGACACCATTAAGCCGCGCCGTCGTGATGGAGGCCTCCAGGTGCAGGTGTCTCGGCCAAGCGGCGGCATCGGCGGGCTTGAGCCCCTCCAGCGCCGTGAGGGCCCCGGGGCTTTTCAGGCGGTTCAGCATGAACAGCGCTGTAAAGCGTTCTTGAGGCGTGTGGGCGTTCTTCGCCTTGGCCTCCCAGGCTTCGAGCGTGGGCTTCTCCAGTTCCAACGGCAGCAGGACGGGCGCACCCGGCGCGCCGATGCGCTGGATCGACCGATTCAGCCGCTCCCGGTCCTGCCGGGGCAGGGTGGCTTTTTGCGTTTCCGTCCAGGCCAGGGGTTGCCGGGCCCACTCCGCCTGAATTGCGTCACGGACCGTGAAATGCGGTGCCTGACCTTGGATCCCAGGCTGCGTCCGCGCGGCCTGGGAGGCGAGCAGGGGCAAGCTCAGGAGGAAAAGCAGATGGTGCATGAGAACCTCGGGGAGCCTCCATGCTACCGCCTGACCTCTGGGGAGTAGCCTGCTTCAGCGGTATCCGGCGCGGGGCGCTTCAGCGTGGCCCGCCTCGCGAAGCACCTGCTCCTTCTGAGCCAACCTGAGGTCCGAATCCACCATCATGGCCGTCAGGGCGCGGATGTCGATCCTGGGCTCCCAGCCCAGGATGCGGCGGCCCTTGCTGGGATCGCCTTCGAGATGATCCACCTCGGCGGGCCGGAAGTAGCGGGGATCAATTTCCACGTATTTCTGCCAATCCAGGTCCAGCCGCTCAAAGGTGAGGCCCAGGAAATCGCGGATGCTGATGCTCTCGCCCGTGGCTACCACGTAATCGTCTGGCGTGTCCTGCTGGAGCATGCGCCACATGGCCTCCACGTAGTCACCCGCGAAGCCCCAGTCCCGCCTGGCGTCCAGGTTGCCCAGGAATAGCTTGTCCTGTAGCCCCAGTTTGATGCGCGTGGCGGCCCGGGTGATCTTGCGGGTGACGAAGGTCTCACCCCGCCGCGGGCTCTCGTGGTTGAACAAGATCCCGTTGCAGGCGAAGAGGCCATAGCTCTCCCGGTGATTCACCACCTGGTAGTGGGCGTAGACCTTGGCGCAGGCATAGGGACTGCGGGGCTGGAAGCGGGTGCCCTCGTGCTGGCGGGGCTTGGCGCTGCCGAACATCTCCGAGCTGCCTGCCTGGTAGAAGCGGATGGTCCTGCCGCTGTGCTTCATGTAGCTGCGAATGGCCTCCAGCAATCGGATGACGCCCACGCCCACCACGTCCACGGTGTACTCCGGCTGATCGAAGCTCACGCGCACGTGGCTCTGGGCGCCAAGGTTGTAGACTTCGTCGGGCTGGACATCGTCGAGCACGTTGCGCAAGGCGCCTGCATCCGAAAGGTCCCCATAGTGGAGGTGGAAATTCGGGTTCGGCGATTCGCCCACGTGCAGATGATCGATGCGGTCCGTATTGAAGAGGCTGGCCCGGCGCACGATGCCATGCGTCTGATAGCCCTTGGACAGCAGGAGTTCAGCCAGGTAGCTGCCATCCTGACCAGTGATGCCTGTGATCAGTGCGGTGCGGGTCATGGGAACCTCTCAGGAATGGATGGTCTGCATCATGGTGAGAAGACTGTCGGCCAGGGTGTGCTGGGCAGTCCAGCCTATGGCCTCTGCGAGCCGCGAGGGATCGCCCACCAGGTAGGGGATGTCGTCGGCGGAGATGGGGCGATCCTGGAAATGGATCTCCCGCTTAACGCCCTGAAGATCCAGCACCGTCCGAACCAGGTCCCCGATACTTGTGGCGCGTCCGGTGCAGACATTGAAAGTGGGCCGGGTGGGGGATTCAAGGGCGAGGATGGCCGTGTAGGCCGACACCACGTCCCGCACGTCGATGAAGTCACGGACGCTGTTCCATCCCGCCATGCGGACGGGGGAGGTGTCCGAAGGGGAGGCCGAGGCCAGGCGCCGGAGGAGGGAGGGCACCACCAACTCAGGACGCTGGCCAGGTCCAAGATGGTTGAAAGGGCGTGCCACCCGGACATCGAGGGTCCCCCGGTAATGCGGGGCCAACTGCTCTATCAGGTGCTTAGAAAGCCCGTAGCGCCCCTGGGGCACGATGGGGTCGTCCTCGCGGCGCTTCCGATCCGAGGGCGCGTAGACATGGCAGCTGCTGACCAGGAGCACCTTGGAATCCCGCAGGTGCTCCAGCAGGTTCAGCGTGATCTCCAGGTTGAAGGTCACCGGGGCGGGCGTGGCGAAGAGGCTCGGGATGGAAACCCCAGCCAAGTGGACGACCCCGTCCCAGCACCGGGGTAGGTCCGCCATGGAGGCGGGATCCTGCAGATCCATGACCAGGGGCTCGACTCCCTCAGGCAGATCGATGCCCACACCATTGTCCAGGGCCACCACATGATCGCCCCTGCGGAGCAGAGCCTCGGCCATGTGGCGGCCGACGAAGCCTGAGGCCCCTGTGAGAAGGATGCGCTGTCCGCTCATGTCCAGCCGTCCCGCGCGTGACGTCGCTCACCGGCCCGGTGGAGGCGTTGGAGCCTCCAGAGCCGGAATCGGGAAACCCGCGCCTCTACTGGCACGAGGAGATGGAGGAACGGCTTCCCGTCCCAGTTGAGGCTGCGGATCCATTCCAGGCCGGCAGCGTGGGCGGCTCGATAGAGCCCCCTCCTGCTGAACAGGGTGATGTGTTGCCCGTGTTGTGGTGCCAGGTAGACCCAGTCGGGGCCATGCACCGCCGAATCGTACAGTTCGGTCGAAAGGGCCAGGAATCCGCCCGGGGCGAGCCGGGTGCGCAGGGACTTCAGGAAGTCCACCGGATCCAGCGTGTGCTCGATGACCTCGATGGCTGTGATAGCGGAGAAGGGGCCGTCCGGAAGGGAAGTCTGGATACGGTCTTCGGCGAAGATGGATTGGGGATATGGGTCGTATCCCCAGGCGTCATGGCCGTTGTCCAGAAGCAGCCTCAGCAGCAGGCCGCGACCCGTACCGACATCCAATGTGCGGCTCCGCTTGGGCAGCAATCCAATGGCCTTGGATCGGAGGCGGCGAAGGCAGCGGTGGATGAAGAGGGTGCGTTTCAGGGCACCGAAATCAGGGTCCGGAACGATGTGGCGTGAATAGGCCTCCTCCAGCCAAGTGGGCGAGGGCAGCAGCAGGGAGTCACACTCAGTGCATTGGGCGTACTGAACTGGCACGGTGTCGAGCACAATTCCACCGAAGGCCGGCCGGAGGCCGCCGCCACAGATGCGGCAGGGCTCCATCGGGGCGGCTTCGCGTGGGGAATCCATCAGGCTCCAGGGCGGATGGACCATTGTGCCAGAACCCCCCAATGGATCCGCGCGCAGGTTGGCACGGTTGTGGAGGGGGTTCAGGGCCGGGCCAAAGCTGGGGGCGACACCAGGTGGTGGAGCGTGGAATGCTACCATCGACGGCTTCAGGTCCAGGGTGTCGTGGCGATTCGAGAGGGAGGCCTGATGCGCCTTGGGATATTCCATCCGTCGTTCGAGGCCGTAGGCGGAGCTGAACTTCTGGCCACCAGCCAGCTGCAACACTACCGTGCACAGGGAGCCACCCCTGAGCTGATCACCTTTGGTTTCGATTCATCCCGCTGGGGGAAGCACCTGGAGGGAGTGCCGGTCCACCTTGTTCGCAAGAGAGAGTGGACGGACCTTTTCTTCGGATGGAGCCGCTTGGCGAAGTTGCGCCGCCGGGGCGTTCGAGCTTCCCGATCCCTGCAGGATTACGACACGGTGATCGCCCACAACTTCCCTGCGAGTGCAATGCTCGGGGCCGCACCCATCCGGGCCCGAAAGATCTGGCAGTGTAACGAACCTCCCCGAGGAATCCACCTGAGGCAGGCCAACCCGACTCTCACCGCACGGTTACAGGCCACGGCGGGGCAAGGTGAGGAGGATGCCTGCGGTCAGTTCGCAAAGGACCTGGAGATCCATGACCAGGCCATGAAGGGGGAGACCAGCGTGAGGGCCCGTCACGCCTATGACCTCGAATCAATCGGGGGTTTGGGCCTGATTTACGCCATCAGCGAGTTCAGCCGGGACAACGCCCGCGCCATCTATGGACGCTGCAGGGAAGAGGTGATCTATCCCATCGTCAGGTTTCCAGCGGGTGGACGCGACCGCAGTGGCCTGGAGCGGCTGGTGCGCCGCGTGCTTGTCCATTCCAGGCTGGAACCCTTCAAGAACATCGACACTGTGATCCGCGGATTCCACACCTTTCAGAAAGCCAGTCCGGTGCCCTGTGAACTGCATGTGGTTGGCGACGGCCCCCTGCGGAACCGGCTCGAAAACCTGGCCACGGAACTGTGCCGAGCCGGGTCGGTGCAATTCCATGGCTACCTTCCGGATGCGGACCTGCGGCAGGTCTACGAAGCCTGCGATGTCCTCGCATTGCTGACGCTGGATGAACCCTTCGGGATGGTCTACCCGGAAGCGGCGGCGAAGGGGCTTCTGCTCATTGGGCCAGATCATGGAGGACCCCTGGAGATCCTCGATGGCGGGAAGCTGGGATGGACGGTGGATGCCTTCTCTCCTCAGGCGCTTGCCCAGGCACTCGAGGAGGTCTGGAGCCTGGATGATGCCGAAGTGGGTCGTCGAAGAGAGCTGGCAGATCGAGCTTGTCGTTCCCGGTACAGCATCGAGGCTGTGGGGCCCCAGCTGATGGCCCTGTTGTCGGAATCCTGAAGGTAGACTGGTCTGATGCTCTACGATTCTCCCTCCTCCTTCGGCCGCGCCTTCCGCATCGTCACCTTCGGCGAAAGCCATGGTGCGGCGGTGGGCGTGGTGCTGGATGGCGTGAAGCCTGGGCTCCCCTTCGACCTGGAGGCGATCCAGCGGGAGATGGATCGTCGTCGGCCCGGGCAGTCGGACTTGGTGACGCCGCGCAGTGAGGCCGACAGAGTGCAGGTCCTGAGCGGCGT
>CAIXHJ010000268.1 GCA_903919165.1 uncultured Holophagaceae bacterium | reverse complement strand
GGCATTGGAGCAAACGCTACTCCATCATTCGTGATTGATGGAGTTACCGGGAATATAAAACTTGCCGCAGCCGCAACGGGTGGCTCAACTTCTACTCCCGTTAATATCCAGATGGGGTATGACTTCAGCAATGGCTACACCCGCGACAAGTGCAAAATTTATCTCTATAACAACGGGACGGAACAATATGGTTTTGCGTCAGGTCCTGTTGGCGACATTCAGTATCATTCCAATGTTTATCACGACTTCTATATCGCAAACACAAAATCAGTCAGCATCTCAAGTTTAGGAGCTGGGTTCTGCACCGGCTATACCGACTTCGCAGACCGCGCCGCGCCGGGGACGTTCAACTCCCGGTATCTCTCCCGATCTGGCAATCAGCTCATGTGGCGCTATGACGGCACCAACGATGGGATTATTTACCACAGCGGGAACATCGCGCAGAACGCAGCGGCGCTCATGGCTGTGCAGGCGGGGCTCTATGTCCCCCAGTGGGTAGCCAGTCTCCCCGGCCTCCCGAATGCGGCCTACCCACAGGCCATCTGGAACGGCACCACAGGCCGCTATGACGGTGGCCTTGTCTGCATCATTAGCACCTACGCCATGTATCAGAATCAGGGCGGGTCATGGGTAGCCGTTGGGTCCAACTGGGCCATCTTTGGACAGGTTCAGATCGGCCAGCTTGCCGTGGCCTCTGTGGCTGCATCGGCCCTGGTTTCCGATCTGGTGATGTCCACCGTGATTCGCACCAGTGGCAGCATCTTCTCGACATCGGGAACCCGCTATCCTACCGGCGTCTTGATGAGTGGGAACGCTTTCACCACTTACTATCAGGACGGGACACAGGACACCAACTGCCACCTGGAAATTGATGGCAGTGTGAACATCGGCGGCTATAAGGCAGCGGTCATCGCAAACCGTGTGATGGGTAACTCTCCATCCTGGACCTCAAACTCCACCTGGACCTGCCCTGAAGGCATCACGAAGGTTTCCCTCACACTCCAGGGCGCGGGTGCCAATGGTGCAGCCGGAGTCTCAGTGGGAAATGCTGGCGGTGGAGGTGGCTGCGGTGCCTACCTTCAGCGTTCCATAACGGTCACACCCGGAACCGTCTATTACATCAGCTTCGATTCCGGCACGGTCAACTTCCGCACCGGAGGATACTCGGGGACCATCCTCTACTCCGCTGCCATCGGCGGGGCCGCGAGTGCCCCCACACATGGCAACAACGGATCTGCCTACTATCAGCCCACCCCTGAATTGCTGGTCCCCATCCCCACCACGGCTGGCATTGATGGTCAGCCATGGACCGGAAGCGGGCCGACAATCAACTACGGCGGGGCGGGTGGAATCTCTCCCTTCGATGCTTCCGGCTACGGCTCGGGTGGCAAGGGGCAGGACATCCTCAAGGCTGGCGGCGTGTCGGGAGTCGCCGGGACCGGAATGCCTGGATTCGCACGAATCATCTACTAACCCTTTTTAGGAGGCATCATGCCCGCACCCGAACAGAAAGATCCCATCGCATCCTCCAGCCCCGCTGGCGGTGAAACCTCAGCCGGAACCTCCGGCCTCTCCCGCAACGAGAAGATCGCCCTATACCTCCTTGGTGTGGCGGCTCTCCTCCTCTATTTCTTCAAGTAGGAGCCAACCATGGCCGTCACCCTCCCCGCAACCAACGCTGGCACCCTGCTCCCCGAGTGGGCCGCGACCAGCATCAACTTCAACCGTGCAGTGCAGTGCGTCGATGGCGTCATGGTCCCGGTCTTCACCGCGCAGATCGCCTACTCCCTGGTGAACTACTTGGTCCAGGGCGGCGTCAAGGTGGGCATCGTCTCCAACGGCAACCCCCAGATGGGCATGGGCAACGCCCAGGACACCTTCGGGAGCATCTACCTGGATGCCGAGAAGCTGGCCACCATCGCAGCCGCTCCTGCTACCGAGGGCCTGTCCACTTTCGAAGCCATCAGCGCCCTGGCCGATGGCCTGATCCGCGCCGACCTCATCGCCCGCAAACTCATCACCGCTTAGGAGCCAACCATGGCCAACCAGATCGCACCCTCCGACCTCAGCCTCTTCCAGAAGGCCCAGAAAGCCATGGAGCAGGCCCAGCTTCTAGCCCAGTTCGCCAGTGGCCACATCACTGAGACCTACAAGCTCACCCCGCAGGACAAGGTGGACCTCGCCACGGGTATCATCACCCGCCACGTTGAGCCCGAGGCCCCCGCTGCGCCCGATCAGCCCGTGCAGTGATGCAGACCGGCGACCTGGTCATGTTCCGGGGCACCGGCCTGGTGCCCTGGGTCATCCGGCTCTGGACCCGCAGCGCCTGGGGCCACTGTGGGCTGCTGGTCGTAGTAGAGGGCGTGCCCATGGTTCTGGAGGCCCGGCACCCGGAAGGGGTCGGCCTCCACGCCCTGGCCAACCGCGAGGAAGACTGGCCTACCATCTACCCCACAGGCCGGGCCATCAACGTGCCGCAGCTCCTGGAGCACTCCGGGGACCACTACAGCGTCGAGGACGCCATCCTGGCGGGGATCGACCGGGCAGGGCACCACGCTGGCTGGACCTGCGCCGAGTTCGCAGCCTACGCCCTGGGCCTCGACCACGATGCCGCAGGGTGGACACCCCAGGGGCTGGCCAATGCCGTGCTGAGCAGGTGACCCCCCGGAGACGACCTCCAGGGAGCCTGTGCTGCTCCAGGGGCACGCCTGGGGAACACGTTGCCACTCAGATTCCAGTTTAGACCGTCAGGATTCGTCCCAAACCATCGCAAACCGAAAACCGTGGTTTGCTGCTGCTTTGCCGATGAGACGAAATGGTCTGCACAAACGGGGAGGCCCAGGGGTTTTAAACCTGGGCCTCGTTGGGGTTGTACTGGTTGGCGCGGGCGGTCTCGAACCGCCGACCCCCACCGTGTCAAGGCCGAGCGATGGTGGTTTTCGGCCTGGGGCGGGATGAGACGAACAATCTAACCGCCCTGTTTCCTGGTGTGCGTCCGTCCTGGTCCGTCTCGGTGGTAGCCTGTCCCGTCATGCGGTTTGCTGCTGGTTTGCCGACGGGGGAAGTGGATGGCCAGGACCAAGCGATCAGCGACCCTGGAGTATTGGAGCCAGCGTCAAAAACTAGACCTCGGTCGGGATCATACCGAGACACTGGCCACCGGGCGATACCTCATCTACTACCGGCCCGCCAACGGGGCAGCCGGGTCCTGGGTGGCCCGGATCTACGACCCCACCACCCGGAAGATGCGGCGGGGCGTCCTGGGCGTGGCGGATGACTTCCTGGCAGCCGAGGGCATCAAGATCCTGACCTATGCCCAGGCCACCACCAAGGCCGAGGCCTGGTTCAAGGACCAGGAGCACCATGCGCTGCGGATCGCGGGCGGGGAGGTGCCCCACGACGGGCCCTACACCGTGGCCGACGCCATGCGCGACTACCACGCCTACCTTGTGAAGGAGGGCGCCGGGAGCGCGACCAACGTGCAGAACACCATCGACGCCCACATCCTCCCGGCCTTCGGGGACGAGGAGGTGGCCAAGCTCACCCGGAAGCGGATCGAGGACTGGCACGTGAAGCTCGCGGCCACCGGGCGCCGGAAGTCTGTGAAGCGCGGGGCCGAGCCGGAGCACCACGACGCCCCCAAGGACCCGGAGCAGATTCGGCAGCGCAAGGACACCGCCAACCGCATCCTGACCAGCCTGAAGGCGGCGCTGAACATGGCCATGGAGCAGGGCCGCGTCCACGGCATGGCCCCCTGGCGCGAGGTGAAGGCCTTCGCCGACGTGGGCAAGTCCCGGGTGCGCTTCCTCGACCAGGCCGAGGTCCAGGCCCTGGTGGCCGTCTGCGCAGACCTGGAGTTCCAGGCCTTGCTCATTGGGGCCCTGGCCAGCGGGGCTCGCTACGGGGAGCTGAGCCGGTGCCTGGTGAAGGACTTCGACAAGAAGGCCAAGACCCTCTACATCCTGCGCGGGAAGAACGGGAAGCCCCGCCACATCAAGCTGGCCCCGGAGTCTCTGCCGTGGTTCACCCGCTTTGTGAAGGACCGAGACGGGGAGGAGCCCCTCTTCAAGCACACCGGCGTGGCCCGGGACTCGCGGGAGGACGCCGAGGACTGGCTGCCCTACGACCAGGTGGCCCGGATGCGGAAGCTCTGCGTCGCGGCGGGTATCAAGCCGCTGGGGTTCCACGAGCTGCGGCACACCTACGCCAGCGGCCTGGTCAACGCGGGGATGCCGCTGATCTACGTGGCGGCGCAGCTGGGCCACTCGGACACGCGGATGGTGGAACGCTACTACGGCCACCTGGCGCCCACGGCCCTGGGCGATGCTGTGGACACCTACACGCCCAAGCTGGGGATCTTCGGCAAGAAGAAGGGGCCCGCTGGAGCATAATCACTCTAAAGGACCCCATATGACAAAGCTCAGCCCGAAATATGTGGGGAAGCTTCCGCCTGGAGCCAAGGCGATGCTCCGAGCCGAACTCAACAGCCTTAAACCACTCGTTAAGAATGGAATCGTCAAGGGCGTGATCATCATGCCAGGGCCCGGGTGCTCCGTTTCGGAGGCCCAGGCCGGGACTGTCTACCCTCTCGACGAGGTGCCCCCGCTGCCATTGCCGGGCTGCAAGCGGTCACCGTGCTGCGCGTGCTGCTACCAGGGAGTCGTGAGCTAGACGCTCCTGGACATATTCATTTCAGGTTGATGTTTCGGCGGTAGCGATCCCAGGCTTTGCGTCCGGTGACTTCCCGCCAGCGGTGTTCGCTTCCGTTCCAGGTGG
>CAIXHJ010000267.1 GCA_903919165.1 uncultured Holophagaceae bacterium | reverse complement strand
GTTCCGGCGAGGGGTTTTTAGCTGAGATCCGATTCCCGCCCTTCCGCTACACGGAGATCCCATGCCATTCATCAACGCCACCCAGGTTCGCGCCGGGATGATTGTCAACTTCGAGAACGAGCTCTGCCGCGTCATCAGCACCGAGCACCAGACCCCCGGCAACCTGCCGGCCCGCGTCGTGGTGAAGATGAAGCGCCTGAAGGACGGCATCAACCGCGAGAACCGTTTCGGCAGCGCCGACAAGGTGGACAAGGCCAGCCTCGAACAGCACATGCTCGAATACCTCTACGAGGACGGAGGCCACCTGATTTTCATGAACAACGAGACCTACGAGCAGCTGGAAGTGAGCAAAGAGATTCTGGGCGATGGTCTGGTGTTCCTTGAGCCCAACATGCAGGTGGAGATCGAGTTCTACGAGGGCCAACCCATGGGCGCCACCCTGCCGCCCAGCGTGGTGCTGGAGATCGTGGAAACTGATCCCGTCATGAAGAACGCCAACGCCACCGGCTCCTACAAGCCCGCCAAGCTGGACAACAGCATCACGGTGGGCGTGCCGCCCTACATGGAGGCTGGGCAGAAAATCCGAGTGAACACGGTGGACCGAACATTCATGGAGCGGGTGAAGTAGACCTCGATACCAAGGGCGGAGAGGCCTTGGCCATCGCCGTAGGCGATGCCAAGGGGATCCGAGTGAACATGGTGGGCCGAACCCCATGGAGCAGGTGAAATAATCATTTGGTCGACTGAGGTCGATTCAACAGAGGCCCCGGTGGGCAGATGTCGCCGGAGTCCTGTCTTGTATGAATTTTTCCTTACGAAATTCGAACCGTGCGGTAAAGTACCGGTCTCCTGGCTCCCGAGAGCGTGACCGAGGTCACATTCGAACGGGAAATATGAGATAACAGTCTGATTCGCCCGGTGGAGTCCCATGCCTCAAGCTGTTCTGAACCTGAGAAGGATTGAGTTCCTGGCCGGGCTCCCGATGAACGCTGCCGAAGAACTGGCTAGTATCGCCGAGCTGCGCCGCTTCCCAGATGGCGCCCGCATCTACACTCAGGGCGATCAGGTTCCGGGTGTGTATGTGGTGGTCAAGGGCGGGTTGAAGGTCTTCCGGACCGATGGCCGGGGGCGGATTCAGGTGCTGCAGTTCCTGAAAGTGGGGGACTGCGTGGGCGAGGTCCCGGTCTTCGACGGCGCGCCTACTCCCTCCAGCGCCGAATCCCACGGTGACACGGAGTGCTGGCTTATCCCCTCCGCACCGCTGCGCCAGATCGTGCATCGGCATCCGGAAGTGGCGGAAATGATCATCCACCATTTCACAGCCAAGGTGCGCCACCTGGTGACCCTGGTGGAGACGCTCAGCCTGCACAGCGTTCCCGAGCGCGTGGCCCAGCTGCTCCTGGAGGCCCACGAATCGAATCCCATGCGGTCCCTGGTGGAGTTCCAGGAGACCCAGGAGGACCTGGCTCAGTGCATCGGAGCGAGTCGGGAGGCCTTCAGTAGGGCTCTGCGCTTGCTGACGGACCTCAGTCTCATCCAGAGCACCTTCCCCGTGGTCCGCATCCTGGATCTGGGCAAGCTGCAGAGGTACGCGAAGGGTTGAGGCGGCTATCAGGCTTTCAGCCACCTCCCAAAAGGGTACCCTTCGACGTCGTTGTTGGAGCAGGGAACGGCTTATAGAACGGGCAACCACCTCGTCTTGGCCCCGGCTTCAAGTCCACCAGGCTCGATCCACGCGAAGGCGTCGGCCTTCGCCAGGGTGACGAGGTCGGCGGAACCCTTGCCGGGCAGAGGTTCAAGACGGCCCCCCACCAGTCGGCAAGGATGGAGCAGTGGACGGTCGCCCTTGTATTTCACGGCCGCAGTCAGCCGTCCTTTGCACCAGGGATCGGGGGCGATGCGCCCTTCGAGCCGGGCCAGGGCCTGCGAGAGGAACAAGAGGGCATTGAGGTAGGCTGATACGGGGTTTCCCGGCAAGCCCAGCACCAGCAGCTCTCCCAGCAGGGCCGCCAGCATGGGTTTGCCGGGCTTGAGGCGGATGCGGTGGAACAGGATTGTCGCGCCGAGCTCCTTCAGCACCGCAGGCAGATGGTCATGGTCGCCCATGCTCACTCCCCCGGAGGTGAGTAGGATGCGGATATCTCCAGGAGCGCGCAGAGCTGTCGCCAGGGCGATCGGGTCATCGGGCAGCGGAGCGCGGAGTTCTGCCTCGGCCCCGAGGGTTCTTGCCAGGGCGAAGAGCATGGGTCCGTTTGAATCGCGGAGTTGGTGGGGCAACGGATTCTGGACGAGTTCATCTCCGGTGGAAGCCACGCCGACCCGGATGCGCGGGCAGGTCTGGATGGCATGGCCCTCCTGGGCCAGCAGGGCCACCCTGGCGGCATTGATGGGTGTACCCTCGGCCAGCAGGAGGTCGCCCGCCCGGGCCAGGCAGCCCCGGACGCTCACATGATCGCCGGGACTTGGGTCGACCAGGGGACTGGTTGTGATTCCGGAGGTCAGCAACTGTTCCACGGGCACGACTGCATCGGCTCCTGGGGGCATCGCCGCGCCGGTCATGATCCGAACGGCCGTGCCGGGCACCACCGTGAAGCCTGTGGGGTCTTCCCCGGCGAAAAGGGTTCCCAGAATCCGACGAGGAATGCGGCCCTCCGAGGCCCGCAGAGCCACGCCGTCCATGCTCGCCCGGTCGGTGGCCGGGTCGTCCCGCTTGGCTCGGACCTCGGACAGGGAGGGTGCCGGCAGGGCCTCCCATAGGCGCCGCAGGGCCTCGTCCAGAGGCAGCAGGTCCGGGTGGTCGCAGCTCATGGTCATGGCTTCGAGCGCCTTCCCTCGGCTTCCTTCTGATGGCGGAGGTTCAGGAGTTGGAGGTCGCGGATGGTGGCCTCTGTCATGGATGTGGTCATCTGGGTCTTCACCGCGCCCCAGGCGTCATGAAGAGGGCAGGGATGGTCATCGCCGCAGGAAGGAAAGCCCATGATGCAGCCCTCCATGGCGTCAGGGCCCTCGAGGGCCGCCAACACTTCACCGACGGTGATGCGATGAGAGGGGCGTGTCAGCCTGAATCCCCCCTTGGGTCCCCGCACGGATTGGAGGATGCCCCCCTGCACGAGGCCCTGGAGGATCTTGGCGAGATAGGGACCCGGGAGTTCCAGGCTGGAAGAGAGGTTCTTCGCCAGGCTGAAGGTCCCGTCCTCGGGAAGGGCCGCGAGGGCGCGGAGTGCGTAGCCTGTGGCAGTGGTGTAGAGCATTCCGGAATCCTTTTTCTTATTCGAGCATCCCGGGCTTGAATTTCAGAGTCCAGCCCGTTGTGACCGGCATCAGAGGAGGGCACGCCAGAGGAGGACCAGTCCGACCGCACTCAGGCCTCCCTCCCGCCATCCCAGAATTCGGGCGGGGATCGGCCGGTAGGGCATCAAGGCCCGCAGGTAGAGCAGGAGGGCCCAGGCGGTCCACAGAATTCCCGGGAGGCCTCTGGTTGCCAGAAGGACTACCGACATTCCGATGAGCAAGATGTGGAGTCCATGGACGAGAACCATGCGCCGCGTGAGTTCAAGGGCTTCGAGGTGGTGGGCGTGTCCCAGGAACTGGCGCACATGGACAAGGTTGGCGACTCCAAGGAGGGTGGCGAACAGCCAGGCGCGACCGGCCTGGGGAAAGGTGCCCCCGCCAGCGACGACCATGGCCGCGGCCAGCCCAGAAAAAGAGGCCTGAGCGGCCAACTCCACGGTCAGAGTCCGCGCGGTCCGTTCCAGGTCGGCTCTCAGCGCAAGCAGGACGAGTGGTGACACGCAAGCCAGGGGAAGGAGGAATCGAAAACTCGAATGGAACCATGCGGTGACCCCGAAGACCGCCGCCGTGCCCCCGAGCAGAAGAAGCGCACGAAGCTGGGCCGGATCCTTCTGCCCGTTCATACGGCGCCGCAGGGCTGGGCGGGCCAGGAAGAAGGAAAGCGCGGCGAGCCCCAGGCAGGCCCCCGCGAGGCTGGGGTTGAGCAGC
>CAIXHJ010000266.1 GCA_903919165.1 uncultured Holophagaceae bacterium | reverse complement strand
GCCGCCACCGCCGCCGGGGCCTTCCTGCATGGTCTGGAATCCACTGGCGTGCGGGGTTGCCTCAAGCACTTTCCGGGACTGGGCGGCACCACCCTGGACAGCCACAAGGGCCTGCCTGCCCTGGAGGACGCCGGGACGGTGGAGCACAATGCACAAGCTTTCATCCCCCTGGCGCACCCCGACCGCCTCGTGATGGTGGCCCATCTGCGCACCCCCGCCAGCGGTCCGTTCCCGGCGAGCCTTCACCGGGGTTCGGTGCTCGACAATCCCTGGGGCATCCCGGGCCGCTTCCTGCCGGACGATCTGGAGATGGGTGGCTGCGCGGAGTGGATCTGGGATGAACGGGTGAGACTCTCACTGGAGGCTGGGCACCAGTGGCTGCTGGTCTGCCAGACGCCAGAGGGATGGGGAGCTTGTGCCGAGGCCGCGGGGCGGCTCCCGGCCTCCCTCTGCACCCGGGCCCTTGCAAGTACCCGATCCATGCGCCGCCACCTCCCTTCGGCACTGCCCTTCAATCCCCAGGTCTGGAAGAACTGGTTGGATCGGCTCCAGACCGCCGCAGGGGAGATCTGATGGCAGGTCGAATCCTTATCGTCGACGACAATGCGAGGGTCCGCAGCGAGATCAAGGCTGTTCTCATGAAGGATGGGGCCTTCACCCACATCATGGAGGCCGCGGATGGTCTCAGCGCCTTCAAGACCATCTTGGAGCATCCGCCAGATCTGGTGCTGTGCGATCTTGTGATGCCCGGCTTCGATGGGCTCAAGTTCCTGGGCCTCAAAGCCAGCAGCAAGGAGTTGGCGCAGATCCCGGTCATCATCATCTCGGCCGAGGATGATCTGGATCGCAAGGTGGAGTTCCTTGAACGCGGAGCCTCTGATTACATCACCAAGCCCTTCCACGAGAAGGAACTGCTGGCCCGGGTGCGCATCCACGCCAAGCTCAAACGCCTCCAGGATGAACTGCTGGAGAAGAACGCCCAGCTCGAGGCCCAATCCATCACCGACTCCCTCACGGGCCTGGCCAACCGCCGGTGGCTCATGACGCGCCTGGAGGAAGAGGTCACCCGCGCCCGGCGCCACAAGGAGCCGTTATCCGTGGTGATGATCGACATCGATCACTTCAAGCAGGTGAACGACACGCATGGTCACGCCATGGGCGACGAGGTGCTGCGGAACATCGGAGCCTTCCTCAAGGCCGGCGTGCGGACCACGGATCTCGCCGCTCGCTACGGCGGCGATGAGCTGACTCTGGTGCTGCCCCACACGGATGTCCCCGCGGCCATCCAGGTGGCCGAAAGCCTGCGTGTGAAGTTTTCCGTGGTGGAACACCAGCTCGAAGGCATCTCTCTGAAAAAGACGGTCAGCATGGGGGTCGCCGCCCGGGATGGCCAGGGCGAGTCCCCCCACGCGGATGACCTGCTCAAGAACGCTGACGAGGCCCTCTACCGCGCCAAACAGAACGGCCGGAACCAGGTGGAGGTTGCGGAATAGCGGGCTCGACATCGGCCGTCGGGTCTGTAATTGATCTAGTCGAATTCCCCCCAAATATTTCATGTTTCTGATCATCGGCGACCCTCAGCCTGAAGTACAGGCGTCTCTTGCCTGGCAACTTAACGATCTCCAGGCCCTGCACCTGATCACCCAGGGCAAGCACAGCGTCTCGGCCCTC
>CAIXHJ010000265.1 GCA_903919165.1 uncultured Holophagaceae bacterium | reverse complement strand
TCCCTATGAGACCCGTGGAAGACCACCACGTTGATAGGTCGCATGTGTAAGGCCGGTAACGGCTTAAGCTTAGCGATACTAATCGGTCCACAGACTTGACCTTTCATCAATCAATTGCATGAAGTGGACGTTTCGGTAGCGACCTCCGATAGGAGGGCGCGTCAAGCGAAGCGACCGAAACTCCCGGACATGACCCACGAGACGCTCGACAGAGCCTCGCCCAAAGCCCTTCTCCTCCCTTCTACCCTTCGTCGTGGCTTTTCCCCAGGGGTCACACCCGTTCCCATCCCGAACACGGCCGTTAAGACCTGGAGGGCCGATGATACTGCTCCTCACAGGAGTGGAAAAGTAGGTCGCTGCGACGTTAAATCCCCTCCGGGCCATCACAACTGATGGCCCGGAGCTATTTACTGATAAAATTTCATCTTGTTTCGAGGAATCCATGTCCATCGAGGTGCGCCTTCCAGATGACTCCCTGAGGCAGTTGCCCGAGGGTGCCACCGGGGCCGACCTGGCTGGTGGCATCGGCGCTCGTCTGCTCGAGGCGGCCTTGGCCGTCAAGGTCGATGGACGCCTGGTGGATTTGAAGGCTCCTCTCGTGAATGGGGCTAAGGTCGAGATCGTGACCAACAAGTCTGCGGAGAGCCTGGAGTTGATCCGGCACTCCACAGCCCACCTCCTGGCCCATGCGGTGAAGCGGCTTTATCCGAACGCCCGGGTGGGCATCGGCCCCGTCATCGAGGATGGCTTCTACTACGATTTCTGGGTCGACAAGCCCTTCACTCCCGAGGATCTGTCGGTCATTGAGGCCGAGATGCGGAAGGTCGTGGCCGAGGACATCGAGGTCGTGCGGGAAGATCTCAGCCGGGACGCAGCTGTCGCTCGATTCCATGCGATGGGGGAGCCACTGAAGGTGGAGGTCGTTTCCGGGATCCCTTCGGGCGACACCATCAGCGGCTACCGCCAGGGTGATTTCTACGATCTGTGCCGGGGCCCGCATGTCCCCAGCACGGCCAAGCTGAAGGCTTTCAAGCTCCAAAGCATCGCGGGCGCCTACTGGAAGGGCGACGAGAAGAACCAGATGCTCAGCCGGATCTACGGCACGGCCTTTCACACCCAGAAGGAACTGGACGAGCACCTGAAGCGCTTGGAGGAGGCCAAGGCCCGCGACCACCGCAAGCTGGGCAAGGAACTCGGCCTCTACTCCTTCCATCCGGAAGCGCCAGCCTCACCCTTCTTCCACCCCAAGGGCACCCAGGTCTACAACGAGTTGGTCGCTTACATCCGGGAGCTCTATTTCAAGTACGGCTACAGCGAGGTGATCACGCCCCAGATCCTTGATGTGGCCCTGTGGAAGACCAGCGGTCACTACGAGAACTATGCCGAGAACATGTACTTCACCACGGCCGAGGAACGCGAGTACGCCGTGAAGCCCATGAACTGCCCCGGCCACTGCATCATGTTCGGCAGCCAGAAACACAGTTACCGGGACTTGCCCATCCGCTACGCCGACTTCGGCCGCCTGCACCGATATGAGCGCAGTGGCGTGACACATGGGCTGACCCGGGTGCGCACCTTCTGTCAGGACGATGCCCACATCTTCTGCACGCCCGAGCAGATCAAGACCGAGATGGCCTCCTTTTTGGCGCTGTTGAAGGAGGTCTACGACACTTTCGGCTTCGACGAGATGAGAGTTGCCTTGAGCACCCGGCCCGAAAAGAGACTGGGCTCGGACGGAATCTGGGATGCCGCCGAAAACGCCCTTGGCGGGGCACTGGACGAGGCCGGGATGCCGTACACCCTTAATCCCGGGGAGGGCGCCTTTTACGGACCGAAGATCGAGTTCCAGATCCTGGATGCCCTCAAGCGTCCCTGGCAGCTGGGGACCCTCCAGGTGGACTACATGCTGCCGGAACGCTTCGACTTGAACTACACCAAGGGGGATGGTACCGAGGGGAGGCCCATCTTGCTGCACCGGGCCATCCTGGGAAGCCTCGAGCGCTTCATGGGCATCCTCGTCGAGCACACCGCAGGGGCCTTCCCTGCCTGGCTCGCACCGGTCCAGGTCGCCATCCTTCCCATCACCGACCGGGCCCATGGGTTCTCCAGTGAGGCGGCTGCGAGGGCGAAGGCTCACGGCCTGCGTGCGGAATTGGACCTCCGTAACGAAAGCTTGAAAGCCAAGATCCGCGAGGCTCAACTGGCCAAGGTTCCCTACATGCTGGTGATCGGGGACCGTGAGGCCGAGGCGCGCACGGTCTCTGTGCGACACCGCCACCGGGGGGATCTCGGAGTGCAGTCTCTGGATGGGTTCCTGGAGACCCTGGCCACTGAGGTTCGAGATCGCCAACGTTGATTCAGTTTTCCGTGCTTGGCGGGGGCTGGGTCAAATGTTAGACTTTTTGTTCTTGTGCAACCAGGGGAGGAACCATTCGTCCAAACGAGACTCGCATCAACGACGGCATCCGGGCCCAAGAGGTCCGCGTCATCTCTGAAGATGGTGAACAGCTTGGCTTGATGCCTCCCCACCAGGCCATTCGGATCGCGGAAGAGCGCGGCCTCGATTTGGTGGAAGTGGCTGGAAACGCGAACCCGCCCGTCTGTCGAATCATGGACTACGGCAAATACAAGTTCATGGAAGCAAAGCGGGAACACGCAGCCCGGGCGAAGCAAAAAAACATCGTCGTCAAGGAAGTGAAGTTCCGACCCAAGACCGACGACCACGATTTTGATTTCAAGGTGAAGCACATCCTGCGGTTCTTGGAGGAGGAAGACAAAGTCAAAGTGGTGGTCATGTTCCGTGGACGTGAAGTGGTTCACCGCGACATTGGGTACCGGATCATCGAAGAAGTCATTCAGCGGGTCGGCGACAAGGCCATCGTCGAAAAATCCGCCGGTATTGATGGCCGCGACATGCACGCCATCCTGGCCCCCCGCATTATTGAAGTGCCCAAGGCCCCCAAGAAACCAAAGCCCGCCAAGCCTGAAACACCAGTGACCGAAGCCCAGATTCAGTGAGGACCCCATGAGCTACAAGATCAAGACCCACAAGGGCGCCCAGAAGCGCTTCAAGAAGACCGCCGGGGGTAAGTTCAAGCGCGGCTGCTCACACCAGCGCCACATCTTGACCAAGAAGACCGCCAAGCGGAAACGCCAGCTGGACATGGGCAGGATGGTGGCAAAGGCCGACATCAAAGCCGTTGCTGCGATGCTGCCATACGCGTGAAGATCCTCCGGGGGTTCCGCGCTGGCGCTCACCCCCCGGTCCCCTGCGCGCCTCACTGGCAAAGTCTGTTCGGCGCTTGTTCTGAACAGCCGACGATCCTAGAATCGACGGTTCAACCCGGTGGCTAAGGCCACCCCCGATGAGGCTCCTAAAGCCCGTTCCATTCAGGACGCGCTGCCTCGAGGAAAGGAAGCAACATGACTCGCGTTAAACGTGGTTTCAAACGCGCCCAGCGCCGCAAGCGCATGATGAAGTTCGCCAAGGGCTTCTACGGTGCCAAGTCCCGGCTCTACCGCTCCGCCAAGGAGGCCATCGAAAAGGCCCTCGGCTACGGCTATCGCGACCGCAAGGTCAAGAAGCGTGATTTCCGCCGTCTCTGGGTCGTTCGCATCAGCGCCGCCTGTACCCAGAACGGCACCAGCTATTCCAAGTTCATGGGTGGTCTGAAGAAGGCCTCCGTGGATCTCGACCGCAAGATCCTCGCTGATCTCGCCGTGCGAAATCCTGAGGCCTTTACCAAGCTCGTGGCTGTGGCCAAGGGCTGATCGCGACTTAGCACATCGCAGACACCCGAAAGGCCGCGCGAGCGGCCTTTCTTTGTGTTGAGGGAATCATGAGTGGGAATGATCAGGATCTTCTTGCTGGATTGGAGGCGATGGCCGATGCCACGCTCCGAAAAAGGCTGGAATTGATGCTCGCCGCTCGTGGGGCTTTCGATCAAGAACTGACTGCGTGCGAGACCCTGGACGATTGTCAGCGATTGAAGGGTAAGTACGTTGGACGTGATGGGAGCCTAGCTTCAGAGGCAATGCCTGCCATGAGGGGCATTCCTGTCGCGCATAAGCAGACTCTGGGCGCAGAAATCAACTCCATCAAGAAAACCTGGGAAGAGAAGATTAAGGCCCGCCAGATAGAGCTGGAAGCCGCCCGGAAGAAGCACACTTCTCTAACAGATCAATGGGATCCAACACTGACGCCGCCGGTTCCAGCCCGTGGCGCGCTTCATCCGCTGAACCGCCTCATGGACCGCTTGGTGGAGGTCTTCCGCCCCCTGGGTTTCCACGTGGAGGAAGGCCCTGAGGTTGAGACCGAGGCCCACAACTTCGATGGCCTGAACATCCCCGAGGATCACTCCGCGAGAGCATCCTCGGACACCTTCTATCTGGCGGCCCACCCGGAGCTGCTGCTTCGCACGCATACCAGCCCCGTGCAGGTGAGCACGCTCCGGCGCGTGGCGCACGATCTCGCGGCGCGTGGAGGCATCCGGTTCCTGGCGCCGGGCCGGGTCTACCGCAAGGATGAGATCGATCCCACCCACAGTCCCATGTTTCATCAGGTGGAAGGCATGCTCGTGGGACACGGCATCGGCATGCAGCACCTCAAAGGCACGTTGGAGTACGCTCTGCGGGCCCTCTTCGGGCCGCATACGGAGATCCGCCTGAGGCCTTCGTATTTTCCCTTCGTGGAGCCCGGTTGCGAGGTGGATGTGAGCTGCCCGCTCTGTGCTGCCAAGGGTTGCCGCGTGTGCAAAGGCTCAGGCTGGGTCGAGATCCTGGGCGCGGGCCTCATCCATCCGAACGTGTTGAAGTATGCGGGTATCGATCCTGGCGAATGGTCCGGCTGGGCCTTCGGAATGGGCGTGGAGCGCATGGCCATGATGCTGAGCCAGACACCGGACCTGCGACTGTTCTTCGAGAACGACCAGCGCTTCCTCAAGGCTATGGGAGGACTCGACTGATGTGGATCGAACGGAAGGTCCTGACCCAGGAGGTCCCCGTCGTCGCGGGATTGGATACCCGCCAGCTATGTGAGCTGCTCGCCTCGCTGGGTTTTCCTGTCGATAGCGTCACTGCCCGTGAAGGCACTGAAGCGCTTGATGTGGACATCACCGCGAATCGCGGTGATGCCATGTCCCACCGCGGCCTTGCGAGGGAAGTCGCATCGAAGTTGGGGCAGTCGCTTGAACCCATCGCGGTACCTGCGTTGCAGGAGGGCGCACCAGCGGTGGAAGTGCGCCTTGAAAGCCCTGCTTGTCCTGTCTACAGCACGGCTGTCATGGAACTTGGCACGGGTGCAACGCCACAGGAAGCGCAGTCTTTCCTTCTGGCGCTGGAGTCCACGCCCAAGCGTCTGCCGGCAGTGGACGCTTCCAACGAGCTGCTGCATCGCTATGGTCATCCCACACATGCCTTCGACGCAGACCGCATCCGGGGGGGGGTGTCCATCCGCTGGGCCAAGGACGGTGAACGGCTGGTGACATTGGATGGGGTCACGCGCACCATGACAGGCCAGGATCTCGTCATCGCCGACGAAGCAGGTCCCATCGCCCTTGCGGGTGTCATGGGCGGCGATGGCACCAAGGTGACTGAGACCACCCGTCGCGTGCTGCTTGAAAGTGCGTGGTTCGATCCGAAGACCGTCCGTGCCACCGCGCGACGCCACAGCCTGCACACAGATGCGTCGCACCGCTTCGGTCGGGGGGCCGATCCTGCCATGGCGCCCGTGGCGCGAGATCTGTTGGTGGGACGCCTCCAGGCATGGTGCGGTGCCAAACTGGTGAGTGCCTGGACCGTCGGCACCATACCGGTCGTCAGCATCTCGGTGGTATTGATGGAATCGCTCTTGACTCGAGTGGCCGGCGAGCCCTTGTCGTTGCCAGACGCTGCCGAGGCGCTGAAACGATTGGGTTGCACCGTAGAAGTCAAACGCGATCGCCTCCGCGTGATGCCGCCCTCCTGGCGCCATGACCTCACCATTCCTGAGGATCTGGCTGAGGAAGTTCTGCGTCTGAGGGGGTACGAGCATATTCCCTCCGTGCTCCCGCCCCTGGAAGGTCCGCCCCAGCCCTTATCGCAGGACTACCTCAAGCGGCAGAGCCTGGCTCGTCGCCTTGCCCATCTCGGATTCCACCAGACGGTGACTTACGGGTTCGTGAGTCCGGAGATGGATCAGCAGACCCCAGGGCCACTCGGCCAGCAGGCCTTCGATATCCCGGAGGGACGCATTCTGGCAAACCCCCTGGGACTGGATTACTCAGTCCTGCGGCGGTCCCTGGTGCCATCCCTGGTGGAGGTCGCCAAGCGGAACCTCAAGCAGGGGCAGCGGGAGGTCCGGCTCTTCGAAATTGCTCCCACCTTCCGGGGATTGCCAGAACGCCCGGTGGAGTCCTGGACAGTGGCGCTGGTCTGGGCCGGAGAAAGCTGGGACGCGGACCCAGAGTCCAGGGCGATCCTGGTGAAGGCCAAGCACCTGCACGGAATCCTGAAGGATGTCTTGCGTCCCGGGACACCCCAGAACGTGCATCCGGTGGAAGATGACACGATTTTGACCGCCGAGTTTCTGCTTGATGCGGTCCCTCCCCCGGACGAGCGAATCATCCCAGCATATACACCGCAAAGCCGGTTCCCAGCGGTGGAGCGGGATCTGTCTGTGACCGTTCCGACCGATCTGGCGTGGCAGGCCATGCACAGGGCAGTCCAGGACGCGCTGAACAGGACGGCCCTCACCGACCTGATCTGCGCAGACCTCTACCGGGGCAAGAGCCTGCCGGCTGGCACCAAAGCTTGGCTGCTTCGCCTCACCTTCCAGGCCATGGACCGCACCCTCTTGGGTGAGGAGGTCGATGGTTGGGTGGCGGCCGCGCTGGCCGCAGCGGAATCCCTCGGCGCGAGTCTCCGGGCGTAGAATGACCTCTTTGAGGCCTTCATGGACCTTCTGAAACAACTCGAATCGAAAATGCAGGCCCTGGTCCAGCAGCGGAACCAGCTAAGGGATGAGTTGGAAGCGCTGAAGGTGACCGGGACTGTGGGAGGCCGGGAGATCCAGTCCCTTCGGGCCAGGCTGGAAGAAGTCCTAGCCGAGAAGACTTCGCTGGAGAGGGAACGTGAAGCCGTGAAGGAACAGGTGGCTTCGATTCTCCGGGCCCTGGAAGCCCTGGGATGAAGGCTCCGGTTCCGCTCCCGGGGACCCGGCCGGTCACTGTGACTGTCCAGGGTCGGGAATTGCAGATCCAGACCGACCAGCCTGAGACCCTTTCTCAAGCCTTGCAGATCCTCGAAACCACCTTTCAGAACATGGACTCTCAATGCCAGCTAAGATGGGGGAGCGTTCCGAAGGGCCTCGACACCCCGTCTTGGTATCTCCTGGGCGCCCTGAACCTGGCGCACCGTGTGGCGCGACTGGAACAGGAAGCCAACCAGCACACTCACAACCTGGAACAGACCCTTTCAAAGCTACTGAGCGATGTTCCGGACGAACCTTCCGCCCCCGTGCCAATCCTCGACGAGGACGGAGACTGATTTCCCTGCGAGGCCCGTGATCATGGCCAAGCTCTTGTTCCGTAAGTCGACTCGGGAAACCTTCCCCCTGTCCTGTGCGTTCCGCGCGACGGCGCGCCTTAGCCAGGGACTCTGGTTTCCCCCCTACAAGCTAGGGAACTCGGCAAGCCTCCACGACTGAGCGGGGATTTTGTTTTAAGTGCTGGTGGCTCTTTGGATCCCCTTCCTTGGAGTCGCCCATGAATTTGATCAGTTGGATCTTCCTCGCATTGGCCTTGGCGGCGGGTGCGGTGGCATACCTGATGTCCGTGAGAGCCCAGAAGGCGGCCCTGGACAGTTCGCAGGCCCGGGCGAAGGCCGAGGCCGACACCAAGGTCCAGCGGGAACGGCTGCTGGAGGAAGCGAAGCGTGAGGCCCAGCGGCTCCTGGAGCGTGGGATTCAGGATGCCGAGTCCGTCCGCAAGGAATCTGAGCTGAAAGCCAAGGAGCAAGCGCTCCAGGCCCGTCAGGAGGCTGAGAAGCTTCTCACCGAGCGCCAGAAGAACCTGGAGAAGCAGGAACAGCGGCTTCAGTCCAAGGAAGAAGGGCTCGACAAGAAGACTCAACAGGTGGACCAGAAGGCGAAAGATCTCGAGAGCCTGTCCGAAAAGCGCAAGGCCGAGATCGAGAAGCTGGAAGCGCGGCAGGCTGAAGCGAAACAGCTTGTGGAGGCCCAAGCCAAGCGGCTGGAAGAGGTCGCCGGACTCACCCGGGAGGACGCCAAGATTGAGCTGATTTCCCAGCTCGAGTACGCCGCCAAGATGGATGCTGCAAAACTGGTGCGCCGGATCGATGACGAGGCCCAGGAGGAGGCGGCCAAGAAGGCCCGCTGGACCATCGGTGCCGCCATCCAGCGGGTGGCCTCGGATGTGGTCGCCGAGCAGGCGGTGAGTTCTGTCCAGCTTCCCAGCGATGACCTCAAGGGGCGCATCATCGGGAGGGAAGGCCGCAATATCCGGGCACTCGAAAAGGCCACCGGCTGCGACCTCATCGTGGACGACACACCCGAGAGCATCGTTGTCTCCAGCTTCGATCCCATCCGCCGCGAAGTGGCCCGGCAAGCCATCCTCAAGTTGCTGGCCGACGGCCGGATCCACCCCGCACGCATCGAAGAGGTGGTCGAGAAAGTCAAGCTGGACATGGACCAGCACCTCAAGGAGATCGGCGAGGCCGCCTGCATCGAGCTGGGCTTCCCGGATGTCCATCCGAAGCTGCACAAGCTTGTCGGCCGTCTCAACTATCGGACCTCGTACGGCCAGAATGTGCTGGAGCACACCAAGGAGGTCGCCCGGATCGCTGAGTACATGGCGGGCGAGATGGGTTCGGATGCCCGACTGGCGCGACGCGCAGGGCTCTTCCACGACATCGGCAAGGCCATCGATCGGGAGGTGGAGGGCACTCATATCGAGATCGGCATGCAGCTGATGCAGCGCTACGGCGAAAAAGAAGAAGTGATCCACGCCATGAGCTGCCACCACGGGGACTTCGAACCCCGCACGGTGGAGGCCATGCTCATCACCGCCGCAGATGCACTCAGCGCGGCCCGGCCCGGTGCCCGCCGGGAGATGCTGGAGACCTATGTCAAGCGTCTGGAGCAGCTCGAAGGCATCGCCAACAGCTACAAGGGCGTTCAGAAGAGTTTCGCCATGCAGGCAGGACGGGAGATCCGGATTCTGGTGGATGCCGGTTCAGTCAATGACGATCAGGCCTATTGGATCGCCAAGGACGTATCCCGCCGCATCGAATCCGAAATGCAGTACCCCGGGCAGATCAAGGTCACCGTCATGCGGGAGCTGCGGGCAGTTGAAATTGCGCGCTGAGGGTTGACTCATCATGCGCACCGTCCTTCTCCTCGTTCTCAGCAACGTGTTCATGACCATTGCGTGGTATGGGCACCTGAAGCACAACCGCGACAGCCCACGATGGCTGGTGATCCTCATCAGCTGGGGCATTGCCTTCTTCGAGTACTGCCTGATGATCCCAGCGAACTGTTACGGCTTCGGGTGATTCAATCTGCCGCAACTAAAAGTGATCCAGGAAGTGGTGACCCTTTTCGTGTTTGGAGTATTCGTCGTGATCTGGATGCGCGAGCGCCTGCACCTCAACCACCTCTGGGCAGGGGTCTGCCTGGTGGGGGCTGTTTTCTTCACATTCAGGCGTTAGGATCCGAGGTGAATCAGACCTCGCTTGAGTGCGATGATGGCTGCCTCTGTACGATCCTTGGCCTGGAGTTTCCGCAGCAGGTTGTTCACGTGGATCTTCACGGTGGGTTCCGCCAGTCCCAGGGCATCGGCGATCTCGCGATTGCGTTGACCCTCCGCAAGTAGCTTGAGGACATCGAGTTCTCGAGGCGTGAGACGTTCTGATTCCATGGCTTCCACCAGGCGGGCTGCCGTGGCAGGGGGGAGGTAGCGTTGACCTGCGGCCACTGCGCGCACGGCCTCGATGAGAGTCGCCCTGCGCACGCTCTTGAGGAGGTAACCGCGGGCTCCGGCCTCCAGTGCCCGCTGGATGTCGGCATCGCCATCGAAGGTGGTGAGCACGAGGATCCGGGCGTCCGGATCCTCTCGGCGAATGGCCCGAACAGCTTCCACGCCTGTCTGACCAGGGAGCTGCAGGTCCATGATCGTTACGGTGGGACGGAGGTTCCTCCAGGTGACCACCGCCTCCTTCCCGTCTCCCGCTTCCCCAACGACTTCGAGGTCGGGCTCGCCTTCATGGAGGATGGACACGAGTCCATCGCGCACGACCGGATGGTCATCCACGATGAGCAGGCGGATCCGATCAGACGGGGTCGTGGTCATGGGCGCCACCTCCGGATGGGAAGGGTGATGGTGATGCGGGATCCAAGGCCCTGGCTGCTGTCGATGTCCAATTGGCCTTGAAGTTGTTTGACGCTTTCACGGATGCTGCGCAACCCATAGCCGGCGGCATCGGCGGAAGGGTCGAATCCCATGCCGTCGTCTTCGACGCTGAGGCGCACCTGCCGTCCCTCGAATTCAAGCACCACCCTCACCCACCTGGCTTTGCCGTGCCGAAGGGCGTTGGTGAGCATCTCCTGGGCCATGCGGATGAGTTCATTTTCGATGCGTTCGCGGAGTGGCTTTGGCTTCCCGACCAGCGCCAGTTCCACGTGGATGTCCGTGCCAGCCAGAAGGCGGTCTGCCAGCAACCGCAAAGCACCCAGGAGGTCTGTGCCCACAGGCTTTCTCGGTTGCAGCGCCATCACGGATCGACGGGCCTCCTGTAGGCTCGCGGCAGCTAAGTTCCGGGCATGATCGAGGCGGATTAGAATCGGGGTCGGGTCCCCCTCCATGCGCGAGAGTTTGGCTTCGGCCGCTTCCAATTGAAGCAGGACTCCGGTGAACCCCTGGGCCAGGTGGTCATGGATCTCCCGGGCCATGCGGTTCCGTTCAGAGAGCACCGCCGATCGGGCCTCCACCTGCTGAATCCTCAGGCGGAGCAGCCACCATCCGAAGGCGGCGGCTCCCAGTGCACACACGACCCAAAAGATAGGTCGCTGGTGCAGGAACGGCTGGATGTGGATAGCAAGAGAACGCTCCTGGGGCGGGCTGTTCTCATCAAGGCGCCAGGCCTGCAGCACAAATCTATAGGATCCCGGCGGAAGGTTGGAATAGGCGGAAAACCGGCGATCACCCACGTCGTTCCAGGTGCGCTCCCAGCCTTCCAGTCGATAGCGGAACCGAACTTTGTCGGCTCGGGTCAAAGATGTGGCGGTGTAGTACACCTCGAACCGATGCGTGCCAGGAGGGACCTGGATTGGGAGAATGTCCGGGAGGACCGTTTGGTCGCTCTGGGCTTTCAGGATGTGAAGGCGCAGAGGGGGTCCCTGGGGTATTGAGGCCCGAGTATCGAGTCTGGTCAACCCCCGGCTGGTGGGGAAGTAGAGGTCCCCTTCCTGGGTGAGCCAGGCCACGGGTTGGGCACCTCCGCTGGTCTCCCGGGAGGGCATGCCATCGTGATGATCGAAGACCATGGCGGGGATGGGCCCGACTACATCAAGACTTCGGATGAGCGCCGCCCGTGGGACCTGGAACACGCCCTGTTCAGTGCTCAGCCACATTCGATGGGTGTTGTCCTCCAGGATTGAGTGGATTGCCAGAAGCATCAGGTCGGAGCGATCGCCCAAATTCCGGAATACGCCATTCCGATAGCTGCGCAGGCCATCCAGGGTTCCGACCCAAAGAGAACCGTCATCATCGAGATGCAGGGATAGGGCCCCACTCGACCCCAGGCCCTCCGCACGGCCCAGCCAGCGGGTTTGGTCGGGTTCGAGGATCCCCAAGCCTTGTGTGCGGCTAGCCAGATACAGTGGACCTGAGCCGCCCCCGGTCATGGCCTGCACGCCCAGGACCGCAGGGTACAGAACGGGAGGGGCCCCGGGAGGAAGCTTGAGCAGGCCCTGGTGGGAGGTCGCGACCCATAGAACGCCCTGCGCATCC
>CAIXHJ010000264.1 GCA_903919165.1 uncultured Holophagaceae bacterium | reverse complement strand
TCTCGTGGCGGAATCGGTGGCGGAACGGGAGAGGTGTGGACATAGCCAGACACTGAACCGCCCCGGCTCCGCCAGAGGCGCACGGAGCCGGGCCGGTTCACGGCAGTCCTGCGTTCAGATCAAGTTACTTCTGGTACTTCGCCAGGATCTTGTTCCACTCCACCGCCGCGTCGTCCAGGGCCTTCTTGGCATTCTTCTTCCCCTGCACGACGTTCTGGACCTCGGTGGTGATGATCTTGTTCATCTGCACGGCATTCGGCATCCCCAGGAACGGCGACCGCGCGTTCGGCAGAAGCATCTGCTGCACAAAGGCCTGGACCAGCTTGTTCTCCTTGTAGAACGGCTTCTCCGCCACATCCTTGCGCCCCGGGAAGTCGCCGCTCCCCTTCGACCACATCTCGTTCCCCACCGGGCCGGACAGCCAGCGCACAAGCTTCCAGGCCGCTTCCTTGTTCTGGGCCTGGGTGGTCACCGTGTTGAGCGAACCGCGCACCACGGTCCCGGTCGTCATACCCTTGGGCAGCGTGGCGATGTCATATTTCAGGTTCGGGTTCAGCTGCTTCTGGATGGGAATCCCCCATGGGCCCTCGAACATCATGGCGACGTTGCCCGCCCCGAAGTTCGCCCGCTTTTCCTTCTCTCCGTTGCTGAGGACGCCGGGCACCGCCACCTTATGCTTGTTGATCAGGTCCACGTACCACTGGATCGCCTTCACACCGGCCGGGCTGTTGAAGACCGCCTTGTTGGTCTTCTCATCGATCAGGCTGCCGCCCGCCTGGAAGATCAGCGGGTAGATGTCATAGGTCATGTTGGTCGGCGGCTCGATCTGCAAGGTGGCCGTGGTGGCGAAGATCTTCTTCTCCAGATTGGTCACCTTCTTCGCGATCGCCACGTACTCCTCCCAGGTCTTGGGCGGCCCGGCGATCCCGGCGTTCTTGAAGATCTCGGTGTTCCAGTAGAGCGCCACGCAGCCGGAGTGGAGCGGGAGGTAGTACTGCTTCCCCTGCCACTTCTGCTGGAAGGTGGTGGGGATGTTGTCCATGTACTCCTTGGGCTCCTTGGCGAGCCAGGAGTCCAGGGGCTCCAGTATCCCCAGGTCGGCGAACTCCGCCACCCAATCCACCTGGACCAGCAGGACATCCGCCGATTTCTGGGCCTGGAACAACGTGATGGCCTTGTCGTGAAAACCGGTGAACGGCGAGTCCGCCAGGGTCAGCGTGATGTCTGGGTTCTCCTTCTCGAAGGCGGCCTTTAGCTCGTTCATGAGCTTCTCGCCCACCTCCGTCGTCTTCCACTGCGACCACTTGACCTCGGCCTTGGCCGCCGACGCTCCAGTCGGAGCCATCGCGACCACCACGGCCACCGCCAGGATCATCACCGCAAACATCCGAATTAGACGTGACATGAACCGACTCCTTTCCCCTCCAGACCTCGACGTTGAGGACCCCGAAGGATCCACCAAAAGTACCGAACCTCCGGATTATCCGTGCCGCCCGGCATTCTTGTCAAATAGGGCACCGCGTCTCTTCCGCGCAACCGGACAATACTCCGTCACGCGGCGAGCGCCTTCGCCAGGGCCGGAGGGACCGGCACCGGCACCACCGGCGCCTGGGCGTGCTGGGCGACCAGTTCGGCAGTCTGGCCCACGTTCATGCGCACGAACATGTCGCGGAACATCTCCTCCAGCGAGACCATGAGGGCCTCCTGGATGTCGGCGGGCAGGTTCCAGAACCGTTCCTTCATCCCGGCCCACGCCTTCTTTCGCGTGGTGTAGATGAACTGGGCTTCGGTCTGGTCGGGCTTCCGCTCATTGGCATGATGGGTGAAGCAGTATGCCCGGATCTCGTCCTTGACCTCCTGCGGCAGGCGCGGATGGTCGAAGATGAGATTGTTGAAGCCCAGGGCCAGGTGGATCTCCACCGTGCCACTCTCCGGAAACTTGCCGAAGTAGTCCATCGGAAGCGTGGAGGCCCCGTGCTGCACCGCGCCGGCAAGGCCGAATTCCTCGCGGGAGACCCGCGAGATGTCGCGGAGCGTGTCGAAGGCCACCGGCACCTTGGCGAGGCTCCCGTCCGGCAGGACCTTCCCGCCATGGTAGGTCCCCGAATTCACGCTGACCTTGGTGATCCCTGCCCCGCCACCAGCGTCGGCCAGTGCCTTGGGATACGTGGCCATAAAGGCACGGAGTTCGTCCGGCGTAGTGTTGTGCGCCCCCACCTCGCCGATCTCGGCCCCGACCGAGATGGTGACGCCTGCCGGTTGCAAGGACCGAACCAGCCGGGTGAACTTCGCCGTGAGTTCGGCGTTCAGCCGCTGCTGCTCGACCAGGGTCGGCGGCGCGAGATCCACCACCGTCGAGGCGTCGATGTCGATGTTGAAGAAGCTGGCCGCAATCTGCTCACGGATCACGTCGCTCAGCCGCTGGAACTCCTTGCCCGGATCCGCGGCGTAATTCTTCGCGTTGATTTGATCGTGATCCGCCTGGAGGAAGATCGGGCCCGTGTGCCCCTCGCGCATCCCTGCGGCCAGCACACCCGCCGTGAACTCGACGGGAGGCTGGGCTGCGTAGACCGCTTCCGCCAGCGCTTGCTCGAAGATCAGGAGGCCGGCCCCCATCTTCCGCGCCGCGCGAAAGGCCGCGCGGCTGGTCTGGTAGGTCCAGCCGCGCAGGTTCATGGCGGGCACGGTGCGGCCGGGCCACTTCCCCTGCCCCCGGGCGACGTACAGCCCCTGGATGGAGGC
>CAIXHJ010000263.1 GCA_903919165.1 uncultured Holophagaceae bacterium | reverse complement strand
TGCCCATCCCGGCGATCTCCTCCACGGCCATCCCGGGGATGACAATGTTCAGACGCATGGCGAAGAAACCCAGGGCCATCAGGAAGCAGGCATAGGTGACCATCGAGGCGTCGCTGCCCCGTCTGATCAGCAGCCAGAGCGGAACGAGGGTGCCTAGGACGATCTGCCCGCCCCAGAAGACCCACCAGAAGGGGCCCGTGAACATGAGCTTGATGCCAGCGATGTGGCCGGGGATCGCCCCGTAGAGGCCAACTACCAATTCGGAAACCTGCAAAAGGAGGTCTACGGCGAAGAGAACCAACACCAGTTTCCCCAGGAGTAGCACAGTCTCCCGGTGCTTGTTCAGCCCGTCCTGGAAGATGGCCATTGCCACCGTCAGAATCGCACCACCACTTGCCAATGCAGAGAGAATGAACAGAATCGGGAACAGGCCGCTATGCCAGTACGGGCGTGCCGAAACCACACCGAAAAGTGCCCCCACACCACCATTGAAGCAGATCGTCAGAGGAATTCCGATGGTGGCAAGCAGCTTCACTCGACGCATCTTACGAGCCTGAGCAGCCTCGCCCACATCAGTGTTACCGAAGGTCAGAAAACGATAGATCTGCCCCTTGCGACCAGGTTCATTCATCCCTGCCACGAAGTCCGCGTGGTTGATGAGCCACAACTCCCGGAGCAGGACGATGAAGTAGGCGGTGTAGAGGTAGATCATCCAGGCCATCGGGGATTTGAAGTTGGCGAAGACCAAGACCTTCCAAGCCCGTCCCATATGGCCCAGATCTACCACGATGGAAATCAGGGCCATGAGAAGGGTCACGACGGCCGTGAAGATCGCCAGTCGGCCGATGCGTTCAAACTGTTTGAGATTGAAGACGTAGACCAGGGAACTGATGAGGAAGGAGCCGGCCGAAAGGCCGATGAAGTAGATGTAGGCGGCCACCCACAGTCCCCAGGTCACTTCAGATCCATAGGCTGCGTGGCGGTGCCCAAAGGCCAGGCGATCGACCAGTCCGATGCTACCCAGGACAAGCAGCACAAACCCCAGGATCCAAAAGCGCCGTTTGAGATTGACTTGAGACATGGGTCACCTCAGAGCAGGTAATAGACGTTTGGGTTGATGCCGAGTTCTTCCTTCAGGCGGATGGCTTGGCGCTCTCGAAGCATTCGAGAAACATCGCTTTCCCGATCCATGAAATCGCCGAAGAAAATTGCGTGTCCGCTGCAGGTCTTGGCACAGGAAGGCCAGCGTCCGGCCTGCTTGTCGTAGTTCCCCTTGTCGTCCTGGAGATGCAGACAGAAGGTGCATTTCCGGACGTTGCCGACCGGTGAGTCTTCCTTGGTCCGCTTCCGGAATTGCTTGTATTCGGGTGACGGAATGGACCCAAGGGTCGACCCCACTGCCTGGGCCGGATAGTTCTCTCCAAAATCGAAATAGCGGGCCTGGTAGGGGCACGCCGTGATGCAATAGCGGCAGCCGATGCAGCGGTCGTAGTCCACGGCCACGATGCCGTCCTGCTCCCGCTTGAAGGTGGCGCCCACGGGGCAGACATCCGTGCAGGGGGGCTTCTCGCATTGGAAGCAGGGCTTCGTCATGAACAGGGGCTTGCCGTCCGGATGCTCGTGTTCGTTGTCCACGACGACGGTGTAGGAGACGCCCGAAGGGGTCTTGTTCTCGGTCTTGCAGGCAACCATGCAGGCCTTGCAGCCCACGCAGCGGCGTGTGTCGATGACCATCCCGTAGCGGAATTTTCGTTTGGCATCGCTTCCATTCGCGGAGCCAAGGAGAGGCGTACTGATCACCTCCAGGGCGGAGGCGCCCCCCACGGCCGCGGCCAGGCCGGTGGCCCCGATGCCCAGGAGATGCTGGATGAGCCCTCTCCGCGAGTAGGTCTGTTCTGCCACCGGGCCGGTGTCCGGGGGGGGAACGAGATCGGTCATGGGTACCTCCAGATGATGGTGGGAGTGAAGCCAAAGTCGAGTGGGTGGGACTTCCGGAAGAAGGCATAAAGGGGACCAATTCATGATTAATTTTTAAATCTTGTTATTTCTTTTATTAAATCAAAACGAATT
>CAIXHJ010000262.1 GCA_903919165.1 uncultured Holophagaceae bacterium | reverse complement strand
GGGGTGGCTGGTGACTTACATGTGGGGGCCTTTCTGAAGTGCGAGCCCTGTGATTTCCATAGTTCACTTAAGGGATCGAAGTGTTCAAAGGTTCACCACGCCATAGACGGCTTTCAACCACTCATCAGCCATCGGGCTAATTCAAATGGTAAATATCGTTTCCTGTTAATCGATTTAATACAAGTGAAAGTAAATACCTTCGGTTTAAGGCGAACCAACATCCTGGTCAACTTCCAATTTCTATTGAATTAGGTTCAGGTCATTCCAAACATCTTCAAGGGGTGCCAATCTGTCCCATAAATTGGTTTCCAGGGGGAAGCCCAATGAATCTCGAAGGTCCCTTTTGAACCAACCTCGAACTGACATCTCACCTCGGCATGGATTCACAGAATCCCATTCCGAGAACATGCTACGGGATTCAATACTCATTGCTGCGGCCTTCACCGACACACTCGCGGCGTTGATACTGCAGGATGAAACAGGCACCTGGTACCGGGATAGCAGCGGCCTCACCAGCGAACAACTTGCAGGCCTTGAGCATGTGTTATCCCAAGGCCCCATGGAGGAGTCGGGGGCCTACCTCGTGAAGGAATATGGGCTCCAGGTTATCGTGGCTCTGCCTCTGGTCGATGATTGTCAACGTGTCATCGGAACCCTGTGCTCACTATCCCCAGACCCACTCGCCCTTTCCGAGATCCAACAGGAAGGGCTGAGACTGCTGGCCGAACATATCCAGACCATCGTGACGATGGATCATCAAAAATCCGAATCGCGCACTACACCTCGCGCGCCCACTGCCGCCTCCTTTGTGCCTGGACTCGTCCATGAGCTTGGCAGCTTCATTTTCGGGATCTCGGCAAATCTTGATGCCTTCGAAGCACGATTTGCAGAACTGGAGGAAGTGACCAAATACGGGGCCAACATCCGAAGAAGCCTGGATCGGATGGGCGACTTCATCGTGGAGTTGAGGGAATACGGTTACCCGCAAAGGCTTTCATGGACCGTTCTCGAGTTGGAGCCTTTGCTTCAGGAGGCCATTGAACATCACCGTCCCATGGCGGCGAGAAACGGCATCGAGCTCCAGCTCCGCGTCGAAGGATCCCTGCCAGCCATCAATGCGGACCAACAGAGTCTTCAGTCAACATTCGTCCGCGTGGTTGGCCTTGTCGTTCAACAGGAAGAAACTGGAGGCCGAGTGATTTTGAGCGCCTTATCGACACTCCAGGGAAACAGAACTGTGATCTATGGACACCTGGATTTCTCCAGCACGAAATTCAAGGATATAGATCCAGCCCGTCTCTTCGAACCCTTCTACTTCCGGGTCTCCGGATTGGGTCGGCTCACGCTACCGGGAGCCAGGCGGGTTTTCGAAGCCCATGGCGGGACCCTCACAGCAGGTCCCGGGCCGGAGGGAAACATGAGGATCACTTTCATGTTGCCCTCCGAATTGACCTATCCTTTGCGATCAGCCAGTCAACCTTGAGGGTTCCATGGCGAAAGCCAAGATTCTGGTAGTGGACGATGACGAAATCATTGTCTTTGCGATACGGGATTACCTGGAACTCCACGGCTACATCGTGGACGATGCGGAGACCTGCGCCGAAGCGGAGATCAGGTACCGGGCCGATGTGTACGATGCCGTCACCCTGGATTACTCCCTGCCAGATGGGAACGCCATGGACCTGCTTCCGAAGTTGAAGGCCATTGATGCCGGGGTTCCCATCATCCTTCTTACCGGCCATGCCCGGATCGAACTAGCTGTGCGGGCCATTCAGCTCGGAGCCGAGCAGTTCCTCCTCAAACCGCTGGATCTTCCCGCCCTACTTGTCGTGATTGAGCGGGCGCTCGAAAATCAACAGAACCGCAGAAAGCAGTTGGCCCG
>CAIXHJ010000261.1 GCA_903919165.1 uncultured Holophagaceae bacterium | reverse complement strand
TGCGTGCCGGATCTGTCACCCCATTGGGGGCACTGCCGTGCCCCCAAACCCCCGCCAAGTGTGGTGTCTCAGCGCGGAGGATGATCCAGGTTCTCCCGGGACACCACACTAGCAATCACCACGAAGACAGGAAGACAGGAAGAAAAGCACAACACCAGTGCCTCGCAGTTCTTCGTGATCTTTCGTCTTCGTGGTACGAACGGCATTTCTCATTGCCATCAACGCAGGTTGGTATCAAGCCTCTTCGAAAGGGAAGCGCCAGAGGGCGATAACCCCGAAAAGGGCCGCGAAACCCAGCAAGACTGTGATGGGGCCCAGCGCCGCGCTGAAACCGAGCCCGCGCCAGGTCATGGCGTCGAGTCCATCCACGGCCCAACGGGTGGGTACCAGCAGGGTCGCCTTCTGCAGCCAGGCTGGGAAGACGAAGGCGGGGATCCAGGCGCCACCAAGCATCACCATGATCAGGGTGCCGAAGATCGCCAGACCCCGTGCGGCTTCTGGCGTGCGACCGAGGGCGGCGATGAGCAGGCCGAAAGTGGCGGTCATGATCGCGAAGGCGGCAGTGATACCAAGGAATCCCGCGAAGCTGCCCTGGATGCGCACCCCGAAGAGCAGACGGGCGGCGGCGAAGATGGCCAGGAGGATGCCCGCGGCCAGAATGGCGGCGCTGATGGCACGGGCCAGGAGGATGCCCCGGCGCCCCAATGGAGCAGCGCGGAGACGTTGCCAGGTCCCGCTGCGGCGCAGGACCAGCAGGGCTACACCGGCATCGATGCCCATGAAGAGGATGAACTGCACCCCCATGCCGCCAAAGCTGTGGGCGTAGCCGTCGTAGGCGATGCCGCTCCCAGCGGTGACGGGCTCTTCCTTGAGTGTGTAGGGCAGGCTGAGGCCCCCACCGCGCTTCTCCACCGGGGCCGTGGATTGCTGGGCGTTCCAGCGATCGACACTGCGGAGCAGATCCTGGAGGGGTTGTTTCTCCTCCGTTTTTATTCCTGAAGTCTCCAGATCAGCCAGGGTGCGCTTCACAGCCTTGTGGCCAATGTCGCCTGTGAACATTTCCCGGCTCACCACTTCCATGGCGGCCTCGGTCAGGAGGCCCCTCACCAAGCCCATCTCCATTTCATGGGAGGGATCGTAGAGCACCGCCACTTCTGGTTTCCCTTGGCTGCTGAAGAAGGCGTTGGCAGCGGCGTCACCGAAGCCCTTGGGCAGCACGACGGCAGCGTTGGCCTTGCCCTTCTTGACGGATTCGCGCGCTTGAGCCTCGGTTTCTGGATGGACAGCGAGCAGCTTATCCTCTGCCAGCTTCGCGCCCACGGCACGACTGAGCGAGCTGCCATCCAGGTCCACGAGGGCGATAGGGATCTTCGCGGTATTCCCTTTGTTGTTCCCACTGAACAGGAATCCGAAGAAGGCGCCGATGGCGATGGGGGCCGCGAGGCTGAGGATCAGGGCGCGGCGATCGCCAAGGAAGAGCTTGAGGTCCTTTCGGACGAGCGCGATAAGTGCGGTGAAGTTCATTCATCCCTCAGGGTGCGGCCCGTTAGGGCGAGGAAGACTGTTTCAAGGTCGGCCCGCTCGGTGCTGGCATGGGAAACGGCGATTCGACGGACCGTCAACCAGCTCAGAACCGCGGCAGAGCCGGGACCAAGCTCGGCAAGGCCGATGGTCAGCAAGGCTGACTCCAGATGTGCCGAGGCAATGCCCGGAAGCGCTGCGAGTTCCTCGACCCAGGCCCCAGCGGGGGGATCCTCCAGTTCGAGGCGCAGCAGGTTCCGCATGGGGAGCCGCCGGGTGAGACCCGCAACCGTATCATCCGCGATGACTTCGCCATGGTCCACGATCACAATGCGGTCGCAGAGCCGCTCGGCTTCCTCCATGTAATGGGTTGTGTATAGCAAGGTCTTGCCCCTGGCTCTCAGGGCCTCCAGACCCTCGAAGATCGCATTGCGGCTCTGGGGATCCACGCCCACGGTGGGTTCGTCCAGGATGATTAGATCCGGGTCGTGCAGAAGCGCTCCGGCGAGGTTCAGGCGCCGCTTCATACCGCCACTGAAGGTCTTCACCTTGTCTTTCGCGCGATCGACCAGGCCTGCGAAGGACAGGGCTCCAGCTGCGGCCCGGTCCAGGGACGGCCCTTTCAATCCATATAGGGCACCGAAGACTGCAAGGTTGTCCCGGGCACTGAGGTCCTCGAAGAGCGCCAGGTCCTGGGGCACCAATCCGATTCGAGCCTTGAGGGGATCTGTATCGCCCCCGAGGCTATGGCCATCGAGCTGCACGTCCCCCGAATCAGGGCTGATCAATCCCGCGATGATGGAGACGGTGGTGGTCTTGCCGGCCCCGTTGGGCCCCAGCAATCCGAGGGTTTCACCGGAACGGATGGCGAAGGAGATGCCCTTTACGGCCTGATGTGCACCATAGCTTTTCCGGATGTCGTGAAGTTCGAGCACGGAACCCCCAGCCTTAAGGCTAAGGGCCCCTTTGGGGATCATGTTGCGCAAAGGGCGAGAAATTGTCTGAACAGACCCTAGCTCGCGACGTCCACGCGCCAGCGAATGAGGGGGCGGTCTGCCAGGTCCCAGATCTGAACGCCCACGGGCAGGCGGCTCACGCCCAGTCGCTGCCTGACCTGGGCCTTGGCGGCATCCAGGCTTTCGGCCTCGATGGGGCCATATTCCACGAAGAAGCCGCTGAACTTGTAACCGAAGGTGCGAAGTGGGGTCGACATGGGAGCTCCATCTGTCCCGGTTATTAAATATTCGTTAATTTTTCGTATTTGTCAAGGCCCGGAGGCGAAAAAATCTGAGGAACCGGATCAGGCGTCGGCCGCCAAGTGTCCGGGCAGGTGGTGGACAGCCATGGTCGAATTCGGGGCGGATCAGCGGA
>CAIXHJ010000260.1 GCA_903919165.1 uncultured Holophagaceae bacterium | reverse complement strand
TTCTTGAGACTGTCGGTGATGTGCAGGTTGGCGGTCTGCCCCAACCCGCAGTGGGCCATAGTCTTCATCACCTTGGCGATGTGCTCCATCTCCGCCAGATCCACCGGAGACCCCCAGCCCTTGTCGAACTTCTTCACATAGTTGGCGAGCAGGGTCGTGCCCACGCGACAGGGCGTACACAGGCCGCAGCTCTCGTGCTGGAAGAAGGCCGCGAAGTTCTTGATGGCGTCGAAGATGTCGCGCCCGGGACCAAAGACCATCAGAGTCCCTGTGCTGGCCAGATCTTCGAAGCACACCTGCCGATCAAAGTCTTCCCGGTTCACCAGGGTGCCGCTGGGACCGCCGACCTGGGCGCCCTTGGCGTTCAGGCCACCACAATCGCGAAGTACCTCGCGGATGGTCACACCCCAGGGGTATTCGTATACACCCGGCCTGGCGCAATCTCCAGAGACACAGAAGAGCTTCGTGCCACTGGACAGGCCCGTGCCGTTGTAGGCGAACCAGGCGCCGCCCTTGGCGCTGATGAGGGCCGCCGCGGCGAATGTCTCCACGTTGTTCACCACCGTGGGTTTCTTCATGTAACCCAGGTGCACCGGCAGTGGCCACCGGCGGCGGGGGATGCCGCGCCGTCCTTCGATGCTCTTGATCATGGCGCTTTCCATGCCGCAGATGTAGGCGCCCGCACCCCAGTGGATCTCGACGTCGAAGTCCAGGCCCGTACCCAGAATGCCCCGGCCGAGCAGGCCTGCCTTGCGGCGCCGGTCGAGCACGGCTTCAAGATGTGGTTGGAGATACCAGTATTCCTGGCGGATGTAGAGGATGCCCTTCTTGGACCCCACCACATGTCCGCAGATGGTCATACCTTCGATCACGGTGTCCGCATAGTCCGTGAGCAGCACCCGATCCTTGAAGGTACCAGGCTCGCCTTCGTCGGCGTTGCACAGTACATAGTGCCCCTCCACCTTGGCATTGCGCACGGATTCCCACTTGATGGCAGTCTTGAACCCCGCGCCGCCCCGGCCACGCAACTCGGAAAGATAGATTTCCTTAAGCGTCTCCGCGCCGCCCCGCTCCAGGTGGAGCCGGGTGGTATCGCTGGGGGCCATGTCCTCGGCCCAGGCGGGCAGGATTTCGCCTCCGCGTTTCAGGCTTGCGCGCAGCCCCGCACCCAGCTCCATGGGCGTCCTGAATACCACATCCGACCGGCGTATCTGGGTTTCCACCGCAAAGAATTCAGGCGGCCAATCCGAGAGGGGAACACCCTTGTTCACGAGTTCCGCCATCCGCTCGATGCGCTGCGGATCCAAGCGTGTCACGGGTAGATAGTTCACGAGCGCAGCAGGTCCCTGGTCGCACATGCCCGTACAGGAGGTCAGGTGCACACTCACGCGGCCATCCTTGCGCGTTTCGCCCAGGCGGACGCCCAACCGCTCGCAGAGCAGGGAGGCCAGTTGGCGATTCCCCAGCATCTGATCGGTGATGTTGTCGCTGAAATGGATGACGAAGTCCCCCTGGGGCACCACGCTGAGGAAGCTGTAAAAGGACACCACCCCCTTCACGCGCACGAGAGGCACCTTCAAGCGCTCCGACAGCAGCGACAGCATCGCTTCCGGGATGTGATGGAAAGCGTGCTGCACCTCTATGAGGATCTGCAGCAGATCACTGGGTCCGCTGCCGTGCCTTCCCAAGATGCTCTGAAGAGTGTCTTCCTGACAGTTGGCATGGGTGGGGGTCATGGACGATCTCCCAAGGAATCGGCCGGAAGTGGCTATCGGACGCGAATCACCGCAGTTCACCTGGGGACCTTCAGAAAGGGCATCCAAAGATTACCCAGCCATCAGCAATCTACGCCCAACTTCCCGTCAGCTCAACCCGGGATTTTATTCATTGTGACGAAAGCCCTTCCATCGCCTGTCGATCGGATCTGCCGCCCACGAGGAAGCCAGGCTCCAACAAGGTTTAAGACCTCTGTCACTCCCTGCCAGCCTGATGCATTCAGGCATTCCCAGCGAACTTTGACAGATCAGGAAGGTTTAGACTTCCGCCGCCATCCGATAGAGGTCCGAGGCGCTGACGCCCAGGTGCTTGGCCAGGGGTTTCACCGCTTCACGCAGCGTCATGCCACCTTCCCGCGCGGCGGCCAGGTAGGCCTGGGCCCAGTCCGGCAGGTCCTTCCCGTCGAAGCCGGTCTCCACCTCTGTCACCAGGCGCTTGGCGGCGGCCCCGGCCATCACCAGCACCATCTCACCGCGATCCTCGCGGCCCAACTGGATCAGGACCTGAGCAGGCGTGCCGCGGTACCAGGTCTCGTGCAGCTTGGTCAGCTCGCGCCCCAAGGCGACCTCTCGATCCGGCAGCAGCTCCTGGAGATCGGATAGCGTTTCATGGATGCGGTGAGGCGTTTCGAAGACGACCACCGTCTCCTCCTCAGCGCCCAGCTTCTTCAGCATCGTGCGCCGCGGCTCGCTCCGATTCGGAAGGTAGCCCCAGAAGCTGAAGGCGTGGCTGGGCAGGCCCGAGGCCACCACCGCCAGCAGCACGGCCGATGCGCCGGGCAGCACCGTGACCTTCGCGCCCGCCGCCCGGGCGGCCCTCGCGATCTCGAAGCCGGGATCGTTGATTCCCGGCATACCCGCATCGCTGCAGTAGGCCACGGTGCGGCCCGAGCCCAGTTCCAGCCCCAGCCGCTCGTAGGCGGCGGCGCCCGCGTGGTCGTCGAAGCGCAGCAACGGCTTCTCGAGGCCGAGGTGCTTGAGCAGACCACCCGTGCGGCGCGTGTCCTCGCAGGCCACCAGATCGGCGTCCGCCAGAGCCTCCTTCGCGCGGTCCGTGAGGTCGCCGAGGTTACCGATGGGCGTGGGAACGAGGATGAGGTGGCCGGTCATGTTCCATCCAGTCTGTCACGTGACGCGCTCCAGTTGACTCTTGCTCTTGATCAGCCGGCTGTAGACCATTCCGGTGTGGTACCAATGCAGCAGGAATGCCTCCTGGGCAGCGCGCCTCCACCAGGCGAGGGATCCCCGGATCGGCGGAGCGTCCGCAGCGGGGATGCAGCGCACGTCCAGATCCAGGCCCTCGGCCGTGGCCTTGGCCCGGGCCAGGTGCAGGGGGTCGGACACCATCAACAGGGTCCGCCAGCCTGAGGTGCGCATTTCGGCCCGGACATTGAACAGGTTCTCCAGGGTGTGCTGGCTGCGGTCCTCCAGGTGGAGGGCCTCTTCGGGGACGCCCTGGGCCACCAGCCAATCCCGTCCAGCTGCCGCCTCACTGCGTCGGGCGGTCCCGGTGGTGCCGCCGGCCACGAAGATGCGCGGCGCGAGCCCCCGTCGCCACAGCGCCTCGGCATGGGCCAGACGAGCCTCGAAGACCCGCGTGATCCGGTCCTGCTCCAGCCGCCGACCGAGCACCAGGATGGCGTCCGCAAAGGCCGACTCATCACCGTGGATCCCGCGGAGAACCTGCCGGAACCGGAACAGCCATGGAAGGCCCGCGAAGCCCAGGACCGTCAGGACCGCCAACCCCAAGGAGGCTGCTCCGCCCGGTCCGAGCTTCTGCAGGAAGCTGGCGCGGGGCGGGGCGTGGTAGGGCTGAGCCATGTGCCTATGATCTAGGCTTCCGAGCGCTTCTCGGATTTTTTTCGCTCATTGGTGTCCAGCACCCGCTTGCGCATGCGGATGAAGTTGGGGGTGACCTCCACCAGCTCGTCGGTCTCGATGTACTCCAGGGCCTGCTCCAGGGTGTGCTCCCGTGGCGGCGTGAGGCGGGTGGCCTCGTCGCTGCCACTGGAGCGCATGTTCGAGAGCTTCTTGGCTTTGGCCACGTTGACCACCAGATCGTTCTCACGGGCGTGCTCGCCCACGATCATGCCCTCGTAACACTTGGTGCCAGGCTGGATGAAGATCACGCCGCGCTCCTCCAGGTTCATCAGCGCGAAGCCCACGGACTCGCACTGTTCCATGCTGATGAGCACGCCGTTCTTGCGGCCGACCAAGTCACCCTTGTGGGGGCCGTAGTGGCTGAAGAGGCTGTGGATGATGCCTTCGCCACGGGTGTCGGTCATGAACTCGTTGCGGAAGCCGATGAGGCCGCGGCTCGGGATCTTGAAATGCAGACGCATCCGGCCGCCCTCATTGCCCATATCCTGCATCTCGGCCTTCCGGTTGCCCATGTGTTCCATGGTCACGCCCATGTAGGCCTCGGGTATGTCGATGGTCACATCCTCGTAGGGTTCCAGCTTCTCGCCCAGCTCGTTGGTGTGGAGGATCACTTCAGGACGGCTCACGCAGAGCTCGAAGCCCTCGCGGCGCATGCTCTCGATAAGCACGGAGAGGTGCAGCTCGCCCCGCCCGCTCACCTTGAAGGAATCCGGGCTGTCCGTGTCCTCCACCCGCAGGGCCACGTTGTGCTGAAGCTCCTTTTGAAGGCGCTCCCGGATGCGGCGGCTCTGGATGTACTTGCCGTCCTGGCCGGCGAAGGGACCGGCATTCACCATGAACATCATGGAGATGGTGGGCTCGTCGATATCCACGTATTCCAGGGCCATCGGATTGGCCGCGTCCGCGATGGTCTCGCCCACGCGGATGTCCGCGATGCCGGCGATGGCCACAATCTCGCCGGCGCTGGCCTCATGAAGATTGACACGCGTGAGGCCCTCGAAGCCGTAGAGCTGGGTGATCTTCTGCGGCTGCACGGTGCCATCGCGCTTCACGAGCCCCACGCTGTCGCCCACATGGATGCGGCCGTTGACGATGCGGCCGATGCCGATCTGCCCCACGAAATCACTCCAGTCCATGAGGGTGACCAGCATCTGCAGGGGCGCGTCCGGACTGCCCGTGGGATGGGGGCAGTGTTTGACGATGGTGTCGAAGAGGGGATCCAGGGTCTCGCTGGCATCATTCATGTCCAGCATGGCGTAACCCAGCTTGGCGCTGGCGAAGACGCAGGGGAAATCCAGTTGTTCCTCCGTGGCGCCCAGTTCGATGAGCAGATCGAAGACCTGGTCCTGGGACCACACGGGGCGGGCGCCGGGGCGGTCCACCTTGTTGATCACTACGATGGGCCTGAGGCCCAATGCGAGGGCCTTGCGGGTGACGAACTTGGTCTGGGGCATGGGGCCGTCGAAGGCGTCCACCACGAGCAGCACCGAATCCACCATGCTCAGCACCCGCTCCACTTCGCCGCCGAAATCGGCGTGGCCTGGCGTGTCCACGATGTTGAAGCGGTAGCCACCCCAATGGAGGGAGGTCGTCTTGGCCAAAATGGTGATCCCGCGCTCCCTTTCCTGGTCGTTGCTGTCCATGGCCCGTTCCTGGACGCGCTGGTTGTCACGGAACATGTGAGCCCCCTTGAACAGGGCGTCCACCAGCGTGGTCTTGCCGTGATCGACGTGGGCGATGATGGCAAGGTTGCGAATCTTCTCGAGAGGGGTCATCAGGCTTCCTGGTTCGGGGCCGATTCGAAATAACCAGTGCTTTTCTGGTTGTTTCGTTACGGCCCCTGTATGTCGTCCTCTCGGTTGAGATGACAGGGTTGTTATTGGAGCAGCGACTTGGCTCAGGCATAGGCCGGGCAGAACCCTCGATTTTACCAGAGACCACGGCCATTTCCGAGCCGTATTCGCAACCCCTTCCATTGTTGCGGCAGGGGTCTAAGATAAGCGAACCCTCCCCGGGAGAAACCCATGCACATCAACGAACTGCTCACCGTGGTCTGCGAGCATGGCGCCAGCGACCTCCACCTTAAGGTCGGCAACCATCCCATCGCCCGCGTGCGAGGCAAGCTCCTGCCCATGACCCAGTTCAAGCGGCTGGTCCAGGAAGACACCATCGCCATGGCCTACGCGATCCTGGCCAGCGACAAGCAGAAGGGGAAGTTCAAGGAGAACCTCGACATCGACATCGCCTACTCGGTGCCGAGTCTGGGTCGGTTCCGCTGCAACATCTTCAACCAGCGCGGCACCGTCGGTCTGGTGCTCCGCGTGATCCCCCGGAAAATCTACACCATCGATGACCTGATGCTCCCCAAGGTCCTGAAGACCATCTGCCAGGAACAGCGCGGCATGGTGCTGGTCACAGGCACCACGGGATCCGGCAAGTCCACTACCTTGGCGGCGATGATCGACCTCATCAACGCCACCCGCACCGAGCACATCCTCACCATCGAGGACCCCATCGAATACCTGCACCGGGACAACCTCAGCATCGTGAACCAGCGCGAGGTGGAGGCCGACTGCAGGTCCTTCTCCTCGGCCCTGCGTGCCGCGCTCAGACAGGATCCCGACGTGATCCTGGTGGGTGAGATGCGCGACCTGGAGACCATCGAGACGGCCCTTCACGCCGCCGAGACAGGCCACCTGGTCTTCAGCACCCTGCATACCCTGGATGCCACCGAAACCATCAACCGCATCATCTCGGTGTTTCCGCCCCACCACCAGAAACAGATCCGCCTGCAGATGGCCGCTGTCCTCAAGGGCATCATCTCCCAGCGCCTGGTTCCCCGGGCGGATGGCCAGGGCCGCGTGCCCGCCGTTGAGGTCATGGTGACCACTGAGACCGTGCGCGGCTGCATCGAGGACAAGGACAAGACCAAGATGCTGAAGGACGTCATCGCCTCCGGAACGGCCCAATACGGCATGCAGACCTTCGACCAGAGCCTCTACTTCCTGCTGCGCCAGGGCCTTATCACCGAGGAGGAGGCCCTCCTCCGGGCCACCAACGTGGGCGAGTTCAAACTCCGCTTGGAGGGCGTCATGGCCGCCGGAGACATGGCCAAGGCCAACATGGAGCGCGGCATGTCCATCGCCCAAGGCGGGGGCCGAGAAACGGGAGCACCCCCGTCACCGTCCATCCAGGCTCCGGCCCCGGGCATGCCCGTGGCCATGCCTCCAGTCTCTGACGTAAAAATCACCCTGGCACGCTGAACCTCCTTCCCCTATTCTGGCTCTTCCACCCCAAGGCCCGAGGTCGCCGATGATCAAGATCGACATCGCCAATTCGCTGATGAAAGTTCATCCCTGCTCCCGCACCACCGCCCTCCAGGTGGTGGACCTGCTCACCGAACGGCTGAAGGATGCCCTCCTCAACGGGCACCGCATCGAAATCCGCGGCTTCGGCGTGTTCGAACCCCGCCCCCGCAAGCGCGGCATGGGCCGGAACATCAAGACTGGAGCCAGCGTCCAGATACCCAAGGGCAAGAGCATCCGCTTCAAGCCGGGGAAGGATCTGCGGGAGATCGAGGTCGAATAGGCGCTCAACGCTGCGTTGAGCGAGAGGGAAAAGACTGGGAGGGTGGGCGAATGGAAGAAGCCCGCCGTCCCGAGATCACTTATCCCACCCGTGTGCCCATGAAGGTCATCGGGCGCCAGGAGGAGTTGCGGCCCGACCTGGTGATGGAACTGATCCTCGCCCACCTGGGGCCCCAGGCCGAGGGCGACGAGCGGCACCAGTTCAACTGCAAGGGTGCCTTCATCAGCTACACCTTCTGGATCACCCTGCCCAATGACCAGGCCGAGACGCCGCTCCGCGAAGCCATCCAACGGCTACCGGGAGTTGTCATGCAGCTCTAGTTACGAAAATCGCCAACGCGATTTTCGTAATCGTGCGGGCTCAGCCCGCGCGCCTGAAGACTGAGGACCAAAGAATGAAGACTTCTAGGGCCTCAACGTCCCCATCATGCGGGGATACGGGATGGTCTCTCTGAGATGCGGCAGCCGGCAGATCCACGCCACGGCCCGTTCGAGCCCCATGCCGAAGCCGGCGTGGGGGACGCTGCCGTACTTGCGGACATCCAGATACCACTCGTAATCGGCGCGGTTGAGCTGGTGGTGCTCGATCTGGTCGAGAAGGTACTGGAGGCTGGAGGCGCGTTCGCCGCCGCCGATGACTTCACCGTAGCCTTCGGGGGCGAGCAGATCGGCGCCCAGGGCCAGCCGTGGATCCTCGGGATCGGGCTCCATGTAGAAGGCCTTGAACACCTTCGGGAAGCGGTGCACCCAGAGGGGCCGGTCCGTGGCGTTCATGAGGATGGTCTCGTCGTCGTTGCCGAAGTCCTCGCCCCATTGGATGTCGCTGCCCAGTGCCTTCAGCTTGTCGACGGCCTCGGTGTAGGTCATGCGATCGAAAGGGTTGTCCAGGGCGGTTACCAGGGGCGCGAGGTCGCGCTCGAGAATCTTCAGCTCCTCCTGGCGGCCTTCCAGCACGCGCTGGATGAGAAACTTGGTCATGCGCTCGCCCAGCACCATCACGTCATCCAGGTGGGCGAAGGCCACTTCGGGCTCCACCATCCAGAACTCCGTGAGGTGGCGGCGGGTCTTGCTCTTCTCTGCCCGGAAGGTGGGCCCGAAGCAGTAGGTCTTGCCGAAGGCGGCGATGCCCGGCTCCTGGTAGAGCTGGCCGGACTGGCTGAGGAAGGCCATGCCTTCGTGGAAGTACTCGGTACTGAACAGCGTGCTGGTACCTTCGCAGGCGCTGGGCGTGAGGATGGGGGCGTCGAGCAGCGTGAACCCGTCGCCATCGAAGAAGTCGCGGATGCCCTTCACCAGGGTGTGGCGGATGCGGAGGATGGCCCACTGGCGGCGGCTGCGCAGCCACAGGTGACGGTTCTCCATGAGAAACTCAGTGCCATGTTCCTTCGGCGTGATCGGGAAGTCCGCGCTGCTGCCGACGAGTTCCAGCGACTTCACAAGAAGCTCAGGGTGACCCGTCTTCGGGTGCTGCTGAACGAGACCCGTTACTGAAATAGCGGCCTCCTGGGTGAGTTTTCCCGCCAACTCGTAGCTTGTGGGATCGGCCTCGGCGGCGCCCACCACGCACTGAACGAACCCCGAGCCGTCCCGCAACTCGATGAAGCGGGTCTTGCTGGTGCGGGCATTGCGGACCCAGCCCCGCAGCCGGACAGTCTCGCCGACCTGGCCGGCGAGGAAGCGGACTTCGGTGAAGGGCTGGCTGGTCACGGGGGCTCCTGAGCCGAAACCTCTATTGTGCCCGGGCTCGGCTAGACTGGAAATCGTGCGCGTCCCCAGGGGGCGCACACTGGAGGTTCCATGCCCGCTGCCCCAGGCCCCTGCTCCATGGACCCCGGCCAGATGGAGGCCACCCTCCAGCGTTTGGCAGCCGATCTGGTGGCCCAGGTGAAACCCGAGGAACAGGTCGTCCTACTGGGCATCCGATCCCGGGGCCTCCCGTTGGCCGAGCGCCTGGCCACCCTGCTGAGGGCCGCCACGGGGGCGGCCGTGCCCGTGGGCTCCCTGGACATCACCCTGTACCGGGACGACCTCACCGAGATGGTGGGCAGCCCCATCGTGAGGCCGACCGAGATTCCCTTCTCCCTGAAGGACCGCACGGTGGTCCTCGTGGATGACGTCCTTTACACTGGCCGGACGATCCGATCAGCCATGGACGCCCTGTTGGACCATGGACGGCCCCGCCGGGTGATGCTCCTGGTCCTGGCGGACCGGAGCGGCCGGGAACTGCCCATCCAGGCAGACCTGGCGGGACTCCGGGTGGAGGTGCCCCCCGGCCACCGCGTGGCGGTCCGGGTGAAGGAGATCGACGGCGAAGATGGCGTCACGGTGGAGGCCTGCTGATGACCTCGGAGCGCTACGTCTTCCCCCACAGGCACCTCCTGGGCATCCAGCCCCTCAGCCCCCGGGACATCACGGCCCTCCTGGACCAGGCCCAGGCCTTCGAGGAGGTCTGCGAGCGTCCCAGCATCAAGATCGTCCCGGCCCTGCGCAAGAAGCTGGTGGTGAACCTATTCTTTGAGAACAGCACCCGCACCCGGAATAGCTTCGAGATCGCCGAGAAGCGGCTCTCCGCCGAGATCATCAACTTCGACACGGACACCAGCAGTCTGAACAAGGGCGAGACCCTCATCGACACGGCCATGAACCTGCAGGCCATGCACCCGGACCTCATTGTCATGCGCCACAGTGCCCCCGGGGCCCATGCCCTGCTGGCCCGGCACATGAAGGCCAGCATCGTGAATGCCGGGGACGGCGCCCACGAACACCCCACCCAGGCCCTTCTGGATGCCTACACGCTGCGGAAGCACTTCGGGAGGCTGGAAGGCTTGCGGGTGGCCATCGTGGGGGACATCCGCAACAGCCGCGTGGTGCGCTCCAACCTCTGGCTCCTCACCCGCATGGGCGTCCAGGTCACGCTCGTGGGGCCGCCCACCCTGGTCCCCCAGGAGTTGAAAGCCACCTGGCCGGGGATCGAGATCTGCCATGATTTCGATGCCGTGATCCCCAGCCAGGACGCCATTATGATGCTGCGCGCCCAGTTCGAGCGGGGCACCGGCGCCTACATCCCGGGCCAGAGCGAATACAGCCGCTTCTTCCAGCTCAATCCGGCCCGCATGAAACTGGCTAAGAAGGACGTGGTGGTCATGCACCCCGGCCCCATCAACCGCGGTCTGGAGATCACCAGTGACGTGGCGGACGGTCCCAACAACCTGATCCTTGATCAGGTCACCAACGGCGTCCCGGTCCGCATGGCGGTGCTTTACCTCTTATCGAACCCCCACGGCGAGCAGGTGCCTTAGTGACCCTCCCAACGGAACGAATTCTCCATGCCATCCGCACTTCCCGGGGCAAGCGGGTCCTGCGGGATGCAGACCTGGCAACCCTTTATGGCGTGGAGACCCGAGTCCTGATCCAGTCAGTCAAACGGAACAGCAGCGATTCCCCGCTGATTTCATGTTCCAGCTCAGCGAAAAAGAGTGGACTAACTTGAAATCACCATCTGTGATCTCAAGTCCTTGGGGCGGCCGACGCACGGCACCCTACGCCTTCACCGAGCTTGGCGTGGCCATGCTCTCCAGTGTTCTCAACAGTGAACAGGCCATCCAGACCAACATTTTGATCATGAGAGCCTTTACTCAGCTCCGGAGCATGTTGGCCTCGCATGCGGACCTCACTCGGAAGCTGAAGGGACTTGAGCGCAAATATGATGGACAGTTTCGAGTGGTTTTCGAGGCAATCCAGGAATTAATGACACCCCCCACCCCAGCCAGGAAGCCAATCGGCTTCCGACCTAAGCGATAGCCGTGGCCGCCCCAGTCGAAATCCTTTCCCGCCTTCTCTGGCTCCGCGACACGGCCGCCCTGCCGGACAAGGCCCTGGCGGATCAATTGGGGATGGATCCCAAGACCCTGGCCACCCTCGTGCAGTCCCACCCGGAACGTTTCAATGAGTCCCTGGTGTTTCCCCTCACTGCCGAAGAACGCCAGAAGATCCCTGACGCCCCGGTCCTGGCCTTCACCGAGGCCGGCGCCGCCCTGCTGACGGGCCTGATTCCGGGCAACGAACCTGCCCTGCTGGCCCTGCTTCCCGCCTTTGCCGAAGCCCGTCACGTGCTGACCGCCCAGGCAGAGTTGTCGGCCCGGGTGGCCATCCTGGAACAGCAGTTCGAAGTCATCCTGAAGGCCCTCCAGGTTGACGAAGGAGGGGATGCCCAGGCCGGACACCCCATCGGGTTCGTCACGAAAGGCCTGCCCAGGGGCCTGAAGGCCGGGCAGCGCCCCGGAAAAAAGGGATGACTCACGCCATGATCCAAGGCCCCATCACCCTCCTCATCCTCGACGGCTTCGGCGATGGCCCCCGGAATGCCTTCGACGCCACCTTCGTGGCCGCAATGCCCCGCTTCAACACTCTGCGGAAGACCTATGCCACGACGCAGCTGGTCACCAGCGGCGAGGCCGTGGGGTTGCCGGAGGGGCAGTTCGGGAATTCCGAAGTGGGCCACATGAACCTCGGCGCTGGGCGGGTGGTGTGGCAGGAACTGACCCGCATCGACGCCGCCATCCGGCGGGGCACCTTCCGGGAGAACGCCACCATCGGTGCCCTGCTGGGTGAACTCAAGGCCTCCGGGAAACGCCTTCACCTCTTGGGCCTGGTGAGCGACGGCGGGGTCCACAGCCACCAGAACCACATCGTGGCCCTGGCCCAGTGGGCCCAGGCCGAGGGCGTGCCGACCACCATCCACGCCATCTCGGACGGCCGGGACACGGGCCAGAAGAGTGCCGACGGTTTCCTGCAGTGGCTCACCTTCCAGCTGCGGACCTGCCCCCTGGTGGCCATCGGCTCTGTCTGCGGGCGCTACACGGCCATGGACCGGGACAAGCGCTGGGAACGCACGGAGCAGGCCTGGAAGCTCTATGTCGATGGCGAGGCCCCTCAGCATGCTCCTGATGCCCTGGCTGCCGTTGCCGCGGCTTACAGCCGGGGCGAGACGGACGAGTTCGTGGCTCCCACGCGGCTCGACTCCTTCCACCCCTTCGCCGACGGCGACGGAGTGCTGTTCTTCAACTTCCGGGCCGATCGGGCCCGGCAGATGTGCCACGCCCTGGTGCATCCGGCCTTCAATGGCTTCACGCCGAAGCACCGCCCTGCAGTGAAGCTCGTCACCTTCACTGCCTATGACGTGGAATTGGATCCCTATGTCTCTGTGGCGTATCCACCCCAGAGCCTTGACCTCATCCTCGGCGAACTCATCAGCGCCCAGGGCTGGAAACAGTTCCGTACCGCGGAGACCGAGAAGTACGCCCACGTCACCTACTTCTTCAATGGCGGGCGGGAGGCTCCCTTCGAAGGCGAGGAGCGCCGCCTGGTGCCCTCGCCCAAAGTGGCCACCTACGACCTGCAACCGGAGATGAGCCTCGCCGACGTGAGCCAGGGCCTGGAGGCCGCCATCCATTCAGGCAAGTACCGCTTCCTGGTCTGCAATCTGGCCAACCCTGACATGATCGGCCACACGGGCGACCTGGCCGCGGCCACCACCGCCTGTCAGGTTGTGGACGCCGCCGTGGGCCGCATCGCGGAGGCCACCCTGGCCAAGGGCGGAGCCCTCTTCATCACCGCGGATCATGGCAACTGCGAGTGCATGCGGGACGAGGACGGCAATCCCCACACCTCCCATACCCTGAACCCCGTCCCCGCCGTCCTCGTGGCCGCGGGTTTCGAGGCCCGCCAGCTCCACAGTGGAGGGGCCCTCAATGATGTGGCGCCCACCCTCCTGAAGCTCTTCGGTCTGGACCAGCCCGAGGTCATGGACGGCAAGAGTCTTCTGCACTCATGAAAATCGCATTCATCGGCACCCACGGCGTCGGCAAGACCACCCTCTGCTATGAACTGGCCGCGGCACTCAAGCGGGAAGGCATCCATGTGGACATCGTGAAGGAGGTGGCGCGGCTCTCGCCCTTGCCTATCAACCAAAAGACCTCGCTGGAAGCCCAGACTTGGATCTTCTTCACGCAGATGGCCGAGGAGATCCGCTCGGGCAGCCAGCACGATGTGGTGGTCTGCGACCGCAGCGTACTCGACAACTACGCCTACATGAGGCTGGCCTTCGGCCGCCAGCTGCCCATCGAGCGGTTCATGTACCACTGGATGAAGAGCTACGACCTGCTCTTCAAAGTGCCCTTCAGCGGCCAACTCGCCGCCGATGGCGTGCGGGACACCGACACGTTTTTTGCAGCGGCCGTGGACCAGCTGGTGGACAGGCTGCTCCGGGAACGAACCCTGCCCCACGAGCGCCTGGAGCCTGGTGCCCGCCCCACCTGGATCGAACAAGTCAAGCAGGTGGTGCTGAACCACCCCAAGGGTCAGAAGCGGCTCATGTGACCCGGAAGCTGGAACCGGGAGCAGACTGATATTCGCTTTTCAGTAGTGCAACCGCCTGGTCGACATCAACACTCAGGCCGCAGAACGAACCCGTGTGGAGACGCTCCAGATTATCGACCGCACGGTGGCTGAACGGCACGGCGCGCCTTGATCACTTCCAGGCTGTGTGCAAGGCCACGATTCCCCCTGTGAGATTCCTCCATCGCACCTGGCGAAAGCCCGCAGCTTCCAATTCCACCACAAGGGAACGCTGATCCGGGAAGGAGCGGATGCTCTCCGGCAAGTAGGTGTAGGCTGAGGCGTCGCCGCTGATCCTGGCGCCGATGCGGGGCAGCACCCAGCGGCTGTACCAGTCATAGAACGCTTTGAGCCCAGGAAACACGGGCGTGCTGAACTCCAGGATGGTGAGCTGACCGCTGGGGCGAAGCACGCGCAGGAATTCGGCGTAGGCTCTGGCTCGGTCCTCCACGTTGCGGATGCCGTAGCAGATGGTGAGTCCGTCGAAGCTGGCGTCGCGGAACGGCAGACACTGGGCATCGGCATCACTGGAGGCCCAGATCCGGTCCGAGAAGCCCTTCCGGCGGAATTTGTCGGGTCCCAGGCGGAGCATGGCGTGGGTGAAGTCCGTGCTGACCACCTCGGCCCCCCGGCGCGCCAGGGCCAGGCTGGAGTCCCCCGTGCCCGCCGCCACGTCCAGAAACAGCTTCCCGGGCTCCGCACCGCTGGCGCGGGCCATGCGTCTCCACCACCAGAAATCCGCGCCGCCGGATAGCACGTGGTTCAGCACATCGTACTTCCCGGCGATGGCCGAGAACATCTGCTGCACCTGCCTGCCTTCCGGCATCCAACCTCCTGGACCTTTCATTGAAACAGAGACCACGCCTACCTGAGGTATCCACCGCGTTGACCGAAGGTAGAGGCTAGCCAAGGGCCGCCTCGACCCCCATCTTGATCCCTACCCAATCTGGAGGATCCAAGATGAGCACTACCACCATCGAGCAGGTCAAGGGAGGCAGCTTCCTGATGACCCCGGTCGGGGCCATGCCCCAGTTCACGCCCGAGGAATTCGGCGATGACGCCAAGGAATTCGCCCGGGCCGCCAGGGATTTCATGCAGGGAGAGGTGCTGCCCAGAGATGAAGCCATCGACAAGCTGGACCTCCCTCTCACCGTGGAGCTCATGAAGAAGGCCGGTGCGCTGGGTCTGCTGGGTCTGGAGATCCCCGAGGCCTATGACGGCCTGGACGTGGACAAGCGCACGGCCATGCTGGTGCTCGAGGAAATGAGCAAGCAGGGTAGCTTTGCCGTGACCTACAGCGCCAACACCGGCATCGGAACGCTGCCCATCGTCTACTTCGGCACCGAGGCCCAGAAGCAGGCCTATCTGCCGAAACTGGCCACCGGCGAGTGGCTGGCGGCCTATGCCCTCACGGAGGCCGGCAGCGGTTCCGATGCCCTGGGCGCCAAGGCGACCGCCGTGTTGGATGGCGATCACTGGGTGCTGAACGGAACCAAGATGTGGATCACCAACGCCGGTTTCGCCGACGTGTTCACCATCTTCGCCAAGGTGGATGGCCAGCACTTCAGCGCCTTCCTCGTCGAGAAGACCGATCCCGGCATCAGCACCGGAGCCGAGGAGAAGAAACTCGGCATCAAGGGCAGTTCCACCCGCACCGTCATCCTCGAGAACTGCCGCATTCCCAAGGATCGCCTGCTGGGCGAGCTGGGCAAGGGGCACAAGATCGCCTTCGGCATCCTGAACATCGGACGCTTCAAGCTCAGCGTGGGCAGTCAGGGCGGCATGAAGCGGATCCTCGAATACGCGATCAAGTACACCAGCGAGCGGGAGCAGTTCGGGAAACCCATCAACTCCTTCGGCCTCATCCAGCAGGAGTTGGCGGACATGGCCACCAAGATCTTCGTCTGCGAGGCCATGAACTTCCGCACCATCGGCTACCTCGATGACGCCCTAGCGACCACTAGCTGGGACAGCCCCACTGCAGGCGCTGACAAGATGGCTGTCATCGATGAATTCGCCATCGAGTGCAGCATCTCCAAGGTCTGGGGCAGCGAAGCCCTCTTCTTCGTGGCGGACGAGGCTGTTCAGGCATTCGGCGGCTACGGATTCAGTGCCGAATACCCACCGGAGAAGGCCCTGCGCGACAGCCGCATCAACCGCATTTTTGAAGGCACCAACGAGATCAACCGGCTGCTCATCGCCGGGACCCTGCTCAAGCGCGCCATGAAGGGGGAATTGCCTCTCATGCAGTTCGGTCAGCAGGTGGCCAAGGAGATCTCGAATCCGATCAAGGCCGAGAGCTTCACGGGCCCCCTCGCCCGCCTCAAGCATGGCGTGGAACTCAGCAAGCGCCAGTGCATGCTGGCAGCGGGACTGGCCGTCCAGGTGCTGGGGCAGAAGCTCATCGACAACCAGGAGGTCATGGCCCGGATGAGCGACATGCTCATGGAGATCTATGCCATGGAAAGCGCCGTGGTCCGCGCCGAGCGCATGCTGGAGTCGAGCCACCGCTGGGCCCAGATTGCCCGGGACATGACGGAGCTCTATGTCAACGAAAGCTGGCACAAGGTCCACGGCAACGCCCGCATGCTCTGCGCCGACGTGGTCGAAGGCGAGGCCCTGCGCCACGCCCTGGCCGGCGTGAAGGCCTTTGCCGAGTTCCATCCCACCAGCAGCGGCCGTTTGCGCGGCCATATCGCTTCCGAGTTGATCCTGAGAGGCATTTACCCGATCGAAGTAGCCTAGGACCTGCGCCGCCGCTCCGTGGCGGCGACGTCAACAGGGCCCCGAACGGGGCCCTGTTGCGTAACAAGGGTTCAGAAACAGATCTTTATTGGTGTTTCTCTTCCTTCGGATGTTCCTTGGGAGATTCAGCCTTCTTCGAGTCCTGGTGGGGCTTCTGCTCGGCCTTCGGCGACTCCAGATTGCGACCCTCCCGATCTCCCCGGGGTCTGGGCTCGGTACTGCGATCCCTGGGTGCTGGATCCACGCGCCGCTCATCCGTGGCTCGAGGGCGTTCCTCGCGGTCCACGCGCGGACGCAGGTCCAGCGAACGCTCCCGGGGGCTCGGGTCCACCGGCCGGCTGGGCGCGGGCCGGGATTCGAGGCCACGATCCCTGGGCGCGGGATCAACTCGGTGATCTTCCAGGCGGGGGCTATTTCCCGCGGGGTTCACCCGAGGTGTGACGGCGCGTTCGTTGGAGAGCGACCGGCCGCGGTCCTCGAAGGGCAGCCTGGCTGGTCCGCCGCCCCCCTGGGGACGAGAGCCTGCACCCGGTGGGGGGGTCATGTCGTGCCGGAGGATGGACCGCCCCGTGGCCGCCTGGGCCTGGCGCTCGTAGGCGACCATCCGCTCCCGGTTCACATCCCGCCGGAAAGCCGTCTGGATCTGGCTGGGGTTGCGGAATTCAGCGCTCGACACCATCAGGGGAGAGCGTTGCCAGGGCGCGCGGAGATCGCGACCACCGGCAGGGCCATTGAAGGCTCCGATGACATGGACATCCACGTAGACCCGTGTGCGGATGTTCGGCGCATTGATGAAGTTGATGGACACCACATTCCAGGCATAACCGCCCCTCCAGGCGCCGTAGCCCCAGGTGCAGGGGGTGTTGTAGTAGCCGAGGGGCGCCCACCCGCAGTAGCCAGGCGTGTTGTTCCAGGCCACCCAGGCGGGACTGTAGTAGACGCCGGGAATCCAGCACCAGCCAAGCTCCGCGCCCCAGTTCCAGCGGCCGTGATGGTAGGCGACGTAGGCCCAGGGCTCGTTCGAAACCCAGGTCATGCCGCCCGTGTAGGGAGCCCAGCGCCCATCGTAGTAGGGGCGCCAATCCTCGGCCACGCCGTTGGGCTGCCAGACCCATCCGAATTCGTCGGAGTGGACCCAGCGGCCGTGGTTGTCGAGTTCATCGGCGTAGTAGCGGAGCTCGGGCGGGACGCGATCCCAGCTCTCGCCGCGCGGGACCACCAGGGCACGGTCGCTCCAGCGGTCGAAGTCGTCGCCATTGTAGGTATTGAAGCCACGCACCCGGTCGAGGCCGTCCTGGAGGCTGTACACCGTCAACCGCTCGCCCGCGTTGATCCGCGCCTCGTCCCGGTCATTGGCGAAGGCCACGCGTCCGCTGAGGACTTTCAGTCTCACGAGCTTGTCCCGTTCCGCCTCGAGGCTGAAGGATCCCTTGTCAAGGCAGGTGGCTGAACCTGATTGGGTATCCACGCGGAAACGGGCATCGGATTGCCCGCCCAGCAGTACGCGGAGCCGGCCGTAGTCCAGGCGGAGGAGCACCTGCTTCTCGCCCTTCCGATCCGTGAAGAGGGCAGCCACGGTGAAGCGGGTGGCGCCGCCGAAGGCCACGCGGGTGCCATCGCCCAGTTGCAGAACGCCACGGCCGCGGCTTTCCACGACGTCACCCTCGGCAATGGGGGTGCCTCGACTCAACAGCTCATCCAGATCGCCCTTGCGGATGTGGACCTCGCCTTCCAGGGCTCGAACCATGGCATAGCGTTCCGGTGCTTCGCCCTGGTAGGTATCGTTCTCGGCCTGGGTTGGAGGCGGCACTTGGGATGGAGGTGGAGGTGGCGGTTGAGTTGGAGGCGGAGGCATGGCCTGCGGTGCCGCCATGAGAAGAACCGCGGGAAGCAGTACTACGGCGAGTCGAGAGTGGGTGAAGATCGGGTTCATGAGTCCTCCGTAGGCATGGATACCGGGTCCCCATGGCTCGGTTCCAGGGGTGACAACAGCCAGGGTCGTGCCAAGTGGCTGTCTTCAGTCTTCAGTCCTTTGGAAAGGGGACAAGGGCGGTGCCAGCCTTGATGCGATCGGCGCGCGGTCCGAGAGCTGCCAGACGCGGCAGCAGGCCCATCCAGGGGATGGACCAT